>CACZNY010000146.1 GCA_902782655.1 uncultured Lachnospiraceae bacterium | reverse complement strand
CAAATCAAAACCTCCAAAAAATACTCAGGATAATTTTACCATACTATCCATTCTCTTAAAACACCCCTCTACCTCTCCGGTATCGTGCCGTCTTCATAGGCTGACAGCAGCACGGAAAGCTCCGCAATCTGCTCCCGAAGCTCCCTTCCCGTATCCGTATCCTCTACCGATATTCTCTTACTGCTGGTCTCCACTATTTCGGAATCGGAAACTATGTCCGTTTCATTTCTTATTGCATCCTCAGCGGAAGTGAAAGGCTCATGAGCCACCAGCCGCAGCCCGTGTGAATTATAAACGAGTGTATAACCCGCAATGCCGGTCTTTGACTGATATGCCTTGGAAAAACCGCCGTCTATTATGAAAAGCTTCCCGCCGCAGAGCACCGGCGACTCTCCCTTTTTCAGCTCCACCGGCACATGACCGTTTATGATATGAGGATCACTCTCACCGTCAAGCCCGAATTCCTTAAGGATCGAATCTACTACCTGCTCATTATCCCTTAGATCATAGTAGGGATTCTTTTTCTCCCTATGCGTCTCCTTTTCCGCTACAAGATAACTTTCGAAGGTTGCCATGCGATCCTTGCCGAAAACGGGAGACTTGGCACCTGTCCATATGTAATACATATAATCCTGTCCGCGTCTCTTTTCTTCCGGATCCTTGTTTGCGTAATAAGCTTTTCTGGCATATGCTTCAAGCCTGTCATAAAGACTCCTCCCCGCATATCTCCTGCCGTCGATCTCCATTTCAAGAAACTCGCCGTTTTCATTCATCGGCACACAGCCGTGATACAGGAGATTCCCGTTATATACCCTGTACATGCTTCCCTTTGAATATAAAAACCGGATATGCCTCTGAAGCTTTTCGCTGTGCACGAAGGCCGAAGTGATCCTCTCCACTACCTCCGCCTCCTCAGCAGTAAGGGCATAAGGGTCTGCAGGATCTATAGTCGGAAAGTCAGAACAGATCAAAGGATACGACCTGCCGTAAAGCTCGACAGTACCCTTTTCGTAATCAATATGCTCCAGCAGCAGACGGTCATCCATCTCAAACTCGGGATGTCTTTTTATAAGCTGCCCCTCAAGCTTCATCTGTATCACGAATATGGCCTTGTGCACCCTTACATCCATACTCATGTCATGACGGTTATACTCCTCCCCGGGTCTTATCACAAAGGGAGTACAGTCGGTCTCTTTGTATTTTTCCATGGCGAAGGTGACAAGAGGCACGAGATTAATGCCATAGCCTTCCTCGATAGTTCCGAGATTTGCATATCTTACGGACAGACGTATGACCGTAGCTACCGAAAGAGGATGCCCCGAAGCCGCTGCCATCCATATGATGTCATGATTTCCCCACTCAATATCCACCGAATGATACTGCATAAGCGTATCCATTATTATATGCGCTCCCGGCCCTCTGTCATAAATATCGCCTACAATATGCAGATGATCGATCACAAGCCGCTGTATCAGATTCGAAAGGGCTGTAATGAAATCGGGAGCCTTTTTCAGCCAGATGATGGTTGAGATGATGGAATTGTAATATTCCTCCTTGTCCTGCACCTCTGCTTTTTCCGTGATGAGCTCTTCTATGACATAGGCAAAGTCCGCAGGCAGAGCCTTACGCACCTTTGACCGGGTGTATTTTGAAGCGACACGCCTCGTGAGCGCCACGAGCCTGTGCAGTGTGATGCGGTACCAGTCATCTATGTTTTCTTCTTCTTTTTCAATAAGGGAAAGCTTTTCTTCGGGGTAATATATAAGTGTTGCAAGACTTTTTTTATCTTTAAGAGTCAGTGTATTGCCGAATTCCTCATCTATTTTCCGCCTCACCGAACCGGAACCGTTTTTCAGGACATGATTGAACTGTTCATATTCCCCGTGGATATCAGTAAGGAAATGCTCTGTTCCCTTTGGAAGATTAAGGATCGACTGAAGGTTTATGATCTCCGTGGATGCGGCAGCCTTCGTGGGAAACTGCTTTGACAGGCTTTCTATCAGCTTCTTCTCTAAATCCGCACCGTCATGCACCATGCTGATTTCCTCCATGGATCATCAAATATAATCCCACCGCTTGAATCTGTTTATCTTTGCCTTTCCGGAATCCTTCGCCTGATAAAGCGCCTTATCCGCCAGATCCACTACGGCCGGGATGTCCAGGATATCATTGGCATCCTGCATATCCACATACCCTATGGTCACCGTGAAAGGGATCCCGGCGCTTTGCGCTTCACTCTTTATCCTTTCCGACAGCTCGCCGAGTCTTGCCCCGGCATTTTCAGCCTTCACCGGTATGATGCCTACAAACTCGTCTCCGCCCCAGCGGCAGACCTGATTCTCATACCGCACGGCTCTGCGAAGCTTGTCAGCTACGATCTTAAGCGCCTCATCACCGGAGTTATGACCCATTTTATCATTTATATCCTTAAAAGAGTCCACATCAAGAATGAAGAGAATGACCTCCTCATAGTCCTTATTCTCATGATTCTGTTTCCACCAGGTGGAGAAGCTGTCCCTGTCGCAAAGACCGGTGAGCTTATCCCAGGAAGCCTCCTGCAGTCTCCGCCAGAATTGTATCCTCTCTTCGGAGGTGGCATAGATGATAAGGACAGAGCTCGTATTTTCATCCCCCGCCGGGATCGTCAGCTCATATCCGTCCTTCAATACGATCTTCTCCCACGGATCGAGGAACTTGCCCTTAAACATTATCCCGTTTGTGGTATTGATCGCCGTGAAAGTGGTCTCATTGTCCTCGGTCTCAAAAATGCCGTGGTTCCTTGAAACGAACCTGCTGTACACGGGTATCTCCGGCATGCCGCTGTCAGACGGACGTCCCAGATTCTGAAGCCCCTGCATACGGTATTCGGCTATGTGATGGCCTTCACACACAAATATGGTGGGGCGTATCAGGCTGCTGCTCTGAGCATCCAGTTTCCTGTCAAGTATGATCTCTGTATTATTAGTGTATTCACTCATAATAATGGTATTTTACAAAACTACCACTTCTTTTTCAAGGAATGTTCCAAATTGACACATTTTCCTTAAAATCCGATTGCCAAAAGATGTATATTTGTCGTATAAATATCTGAGAAGTCCATGAAACTGCAGCCTGTTCCGTGGATGAGAATAAACTGACAAGGAGCACTTGGATGAGTAATATCCCCAATAGCATGAGGATTGACATGGATCTGTTGGACGAAGTGACAGGCGGTACCGAAGGTGGATCCGGCTACGGCATGGAGAATGATCCGCTGTTCAGAAAGTTTTCGGATTTCTGGAACGGCAAGGAGAAAAAGGGAGTTACCGGAGCGGGCTCAAGGAAGGAGTTCCTCGACAACTTCGCCAAATGGGTCAAAGACGGTACCCCAAAAAATATCGCCGAATGGTATGAGAAGTCAGCTTCCTGATAAATGATCTGGCTGTATCTTTTTCTTATCTCTTTTGCAATGTGGCTGATAGTTATGAAAGCCGCGCGGAGATCGGTGCAGAGCGGTTTTTTATTGCTGCTTTCTATTCTTCTGCTTGGCATTTTCATGTTTTCATGGGCTACATCCGATCCGGAATGGTTTTCGGAGCATCTGCTGTTTCACCTTCTGCTGGATCTTGAACTCATTCTGCTTGCCGCCATCCTCATAGTTTATCCTCTTGTACTGGGTCTTCTGTTTCTCGTAGGAGGCGTTATCATTCTGAAGCGTGAAGGCCTGCGCTTCACCAACGTACTCTCTGTAGGTCTTGCCCTCGCCCTGCTTTTATTTGATATCGTAATTCCCTGGTTATTCGACGTGATGAAGCCCGGTATCCTGACCTATATCTACTGGTACATGACCCTGATATCACTGTATTTCATTTTTCAGCTTGCCTCCTTCGGTCTTGCAGGTCTTCTGAACACTCTGCACATAAAAAAAGACCAGCATCTTGACTATGTGGTGGTACTGGGATGTGCAGTAAGGGGTGAAAAGCTCACGCCGCTTCTTAAATCCAGAGTGGATAAAGGCATAAGCGTATACAGGGATAATCCCGGATCAAAGCTTATAATGTCCGGAGGGCAGGGAGATGATGAACCGCTGCCGGAGGGCAGGGCTATGGCTTTATACGCCATAAGCGTGGGTGTACCGTCTGAGGATGTGATCAGTGAAGAGCAGTCACGCAGCACCGAAGAAAACCTGCTTTTGTCAAGCAGACTCATGGTCAGGGACAAACCCCGCTTCGCTCTTGTCACGAGCTCATATCATGTAATGCGATCGCTGCTGATAGCAAGACGCCTTAAGCTCTCCTGCATAGGCTACGGGGCAAGGACAAAGCTGTATTTTGCCCTGAACGCTTTCTTAAGGGAATATGCCGGATATTTCAGAGACAGCCGTAAAAAGCGCCTTCTTCATCTGTCCCTCATCACAGCGCTTTATATGCTTTTTCTGCTCACCTTCCCCGGCTGATCACTGTACATTCCATTTAGGCATGGAAGTCCTTCGGCAGGCGGATATTATCCTCATCACCGCTGAGTAGATGAGACCCAGACTGTATATAAATACCGCCGCCTTCAGCTGTTTAATAAAAACAACACACGAAAAGGCCATGACAAGGTTTATTATTCCGTGCGCAAGCTTGAGCCTCCAGCTTTTGGCGCCGTATCGTCTCGCCTCCATGACACGCAGTATCTCCACCAGCCCGGAAAAAGCATGTATCAGAATAAGATACAGAAGAATATAATAATGGGGAACATCCGTAAGCGTATTGGTAAACACGCCGAAATCGAAGGCTATGATCCCGATATAAAGCATAGTCCTCCCCCCCACCATAAATCTTGCCATCTGAAAATAGTAGATCAGCGTTCCCAGACCGTACAGCGTCAGGGATATTCCAAGCAGATATATGACAAGTGTATACCCGTCACTGGGATACGCAAGCATCTCCGCCGCACAGCCCAGCGATATAAGACCATGAATTATTTCCTTTATCCTTCGAAATGCCGTCATTTTTGTTTTGCCACAAAGCCCGCAAGAATGTTTCCGGACTTATATATACTGTTACACACCATGCTCTTCTGTGCCATTGCTCCCTTTATAAACCTTCCCATCCAGGTCTCTTCCTTCGCCTCACGGGGAGTCCTTAAATAGTCTTCTTTATGCTTATTCATATCAAAATCTTCTATCTCAGAGCCTGACAGCTCCTCGCCGAAGGCCTTCCAGTCTGCTGAAGCCAGAAGCTGTCTTTTTTCTATTATCCCACGGATCCTGTCCTCATAGCCTGCTATGGCATCCCGGTCATATATATCCGTTTCGAATTCCTCCACGCTCCCCCGCAGATATTTCATTGCATGTACCATCTGACAGAAGGCATTAAAATAATCAGACGGGTTATCCTTTACGATCACGGCATAGTCATTCCACGCCGGAAGATAGCGGTAGCGGATAAAGGAATAATCTGGCAGATGCCCGGCTCTTCCGTGGCCAAGATTCATTACGGAATTCTCCGTTCTCTGATAAAGGCTGTTGGTGTACAATCCCTTTTCCGGATCATCAGGCGCTGATAGATTATGCCGGAATTTCAAGGGTTTTTCGCTCCATTCCGCCAGACTGTCCGATTCATTATCCTCCATTTTATACAGCTCGGAAAAATCATCGGTTGTATTATTAATAACAAGCGACGGAGTGCCTGCAAAATGACTGTGCGCCCAGGTATCCGCCAGCACATGCATGGCTAT
>CACZNY010000145.1 GCA_902782655.1 uncultured Lachnospiraceae bacterium | reverse complement strand
GCCCTTGTACTCGTACTCTATGACCCCCGGCTCGGGTATGGTTCCGGATGCGATCTGGGCAAGCAGGCTCTTTACCGCCGCGTTCTCCACCGGCTGGCCGATCTTCTCCGGAGTGGGATGATAGAGCATTATGCCATCCGAATTGACTGCATAAGCATAGCTGGAATCCGCATGCTCAAGCTTTATATCGCCGATCATACCCTCCAGTACGCTCGGATCCGCGTCTATCTGCAGCTCCTTTGCATCCATCAGCGCCCCGCCTATCTTTACCATGGTAAGAAGGTCATTCTGGACAGTTTCCTTGTAATTTGCCCTGAACTCCACTACATTGACTATCTCTGCGACCAGGGCAATGCCGAACATCGAGATTATGACTGCGAGTACCACCAGAGTGGCCAGAGATTTGAAGCCTCTAAGCTTCTGTCCTTTAGCTCCGGCTGCTTCACTGCTTTTTTCTGCCATTTGAAATTACCCCCAAAAAGAAATTAAAAAACTGAAATGCCACGGTTTCAGGTCTGTGGCGCAACTACCGTTCCATTATAATAAAATCCCCTGCATTCATCAAGCTGCACTTCAGCAAAGTCTCCGACCCTGAGCCCGCTCTTAGGAAAATGCACCACATTGTTCTGTGAGATGCGTCCCGTATATCTTGAAGGATCCTTCTCGTCCTCACCCTCCGTAAGCACCTCCATCCTCCGTCCCTCGAAACGGCCTGCCTGCTCCTTTGATATCCTCTGCACGGCAGAGAGCACCCTGTCAAAATTCTCCTGTACGAAGGCCTTGTCAAGCTGCTCCATTTCTGCTGCGGGAGTACCCTTTCTCGGTGAATACTCAAAGGTGAAGGCTCCGTCAAACCTCACCTGCTCTATCACATCCAGTGTATCCTCCACATCGCGCACCGTCTCTCCCGGGAAGCCCACAATAATGTCCGTCGTAATGGACACATCGGGTATCGCGTCTCTTATCTTTTTTGCAAGGTCGATATAACGTTCCCTGGTATAGTGCCTGTTCATGGCCTCAAGTATACGGTCGGAGCCGGACTGGAGCGGCAGGTGTATATGCCTTGCTATATTCTCATGCTCCGCTATGGTTTTAATAAGCTCATCCGAAAGATCCTTGGGATGCGAGGTCATGAACCTCACCCTTTTTATGCCGTCTGCTTCAGCGGCCATTGAAAGCAGCTCCGGGAAGCCGATATCCGTATCAAGCCCCCTGCCGTAGGAATTGACGTTCTGCCCCAAAAGCATTATCTCCACTACCCCGTCGGCGGCTGCCTTTTCGATCTCCCTTATTATATCCTTCGGCTCCCTGCTCCTCTCCCTGCCCCTGACATAAGGCACTATACAGTAGGTGCAGAAATTATTGCATCCGTACATGATGTTTATGCCTGTCTTAAAGGGATATTTCCTGAGCGCAGGAAGCTCCTCCACGATATCTGAGGCATCCTTCCATATCTCCTTGACACATGAATCCGAGGTCAGCCTTGAATACAAAAGCTCGGCAAACCTGTAGATATTGTGCGTCCCGAAGATAATATCCACATAGGGATAGCTGCTCTTTATCCTGTCGATGACATGCTCCTCCTGCATCATGCAGCCGCACAGTGCTATAAGCATATCCCTGTTTTCCTGCTTGTATGCCTTGCATACCCCAAGTCTTCCGTAGAGTCTTTTGTCCGCGTTCTCCCTCACGGTACAGGTATTGTAGAGCAGGATATCAGCCTTATCCTCGGAAGGGGCAGGGATCAGCCCCATCTGTCCCATTACTCCCGCAAGCTTTTCCGAATCCCTCTCATTCATCTGACAGCCGAAGGTCTGTATGAAATAGCAAAGAGGTCTTTCAAGCTCTTGCGCTCTCTTATTTATGAGAGCCTCGCACTTCCTGATAAAAAAAAGCTGCCTTGCGGGCTCCTCCGGCGGCGCAGCACCGTCAGTCTCATATGTCATTCCTGCCGGATATCCATTCATGTCCTTATTACTTCCTTTTCGGTGATTATGATATCCATTCCGATATCGTTTCCGTCAGTTTCAATGCTGTCAATCAGCTGGCAGTCATAGGCAAGGCACACAAAGGGAACCCCCTTATAAGCGCAAAGGCTCCTGTCATAGTAGCCCTTTCCATGACCTGCCCGTCCGCCCCTTCTGTCACAGGCCACGCAGGGGACTGCCACAAGCTCAGGGACTTCCCTGCATATCTTCTTCTCGTCATATACAGGCTCCGGTATCCCGTATGCCCCGGCCTTCAGCTCCTCAAAGGAGCTTATCTCAATAAAGACCATATCCTTATCCGATACCACCCTGGGAAGGAAGATCCTTTTGCCCTC
>CACZNY010000144.1 GCA_902782655.1 uncultured Lachnospiraceae bacterium | reverse complement strand
TTCATCTATCTTCGTATAATCTCTGATGTCCGCCTTTTTCTGCTTCTCGTCAAAGAAAACGTTCAGAAGGATCCTTTCCGCAACGGCAGGGGAACCACCGCTTACGGTTCCCGCGCGGCTTAAGACAACAGCCGGCATGGTGAGCGACAGGCTTCCATTCATGGTATCTCCGAAGCTGTCCGAATGAGCCGTCTCGTACACAGAGGCCGGATAGCAGTAAGCGCCCCTGCTGTCCTTCATCCACAGCCAGCAGTTTTTCCGGCCGTAATTGTAAAGCCTTATACCGTTATCATCACCGGGACGCATCTCATATCCTGCCGGCAGTATGCCGAGGTCGTAGGTTTCACCTCCTATCTCAAGCACTCCGCGCTGGCCCACTCCGTTCTGCAGCGGCCTTGACCGGTCGGCAGGTCTGTAATAATGATGATCCTGAATCTCCAGTACATTGACATCTTCGGGTCTGACACGTTTATCGTACAGCATATCGGGCACCCTGCTCACTATGGCCGCTGCGGTGTCCGCCGAAACCGCCTCTTTTTTGAGCACCTGATCGACGCTGAGGCTTATGGCAGCCTTTGCTGCCTCTTCCCCGCCATATACCCCTTCATATACATCATAGAGCGTCTCACCCCCTGTACGTATCGCAATATAGCTTCCCACCAGATCTCTCCAGGGGTCAGTCTTATCCTCAAGCTTTCTGTACAGATCAAGGTAGCCCTCCCAGTACAGATCCGAAAAGCTCCTGTAAGGGAACATTATGCCAAGACCTCCCAGCTGGGTATTGTCCTGATTCAGCCAGCCTTCAAAATATCCTGTGTTTTTGCTGTATATCACAGGATCATGCCTGTCAAAGACCTTCATAAGGTTTCTCGCCGCATCCACTGCCGCCTTTGCGTTTTTGTCCGCAGCTTCAGCAGCATATGCCTTTCCGTACAGCAGCTCCTCCGTCCTGAAGGCAAGATTACGAAGATCCGTCATAGTCTCGAATCCCACGCTCTGATTCCTTATATCAAACAGCGCGGAAAAGCCGTTCTCGGGGTCGTCTTTGATATAATCGATCATCCTGCCGGCATAGTCGTAATAAGCCCTGCGCAGATCCTTAAGTCCTTTATGCTGAAGCTTCACCAGAGCAAGGGTTCCCATATCCGCCTCATCGCCTTTTTTATACCAGGCTACATAGTCATCCACGGCAGTCTTTCCGACCTCTTCAGTGATCCTCTCCATAGAGCCGCTCTTTCCGAAGTCATCATTGCCGTCAGCAGCAGCCTTTTCACAAAGCCTGCTGATCCAGCCCGTGTGATCCCAGCCGTTATCCGGCTCCGAAGCTTCAGAGCCTATGAGATAATCAGCTGTCCCCTCCCAGGCATCCGCTGTCTCGACTGTGCCCATAAGGCAGGCGTCATAGCCTGCGAAAGCAAGGGACTGCCAGTTATCTGTATCATTTTTCAGCTTTTCAAAGGTCTTTTTCACATTATAGGAAGTGACTGCACTCCCTGCCGACCGCTCATCCTTACCGAAGCCGTTTACGGCTCCTCCGCCGTGATCCCAGAGTATCAGTATATACTGCTCTGAAGGATAAGACTCCATGGTAGTCTTTACAAAGTCATAAAGCTCCGTAGTGACTCCGTACTCATCCGACTGTGTCATGGGAGTGTTTCTTCTCTCATCCTCATTTGAGTAGGAGTTTTTTGCAGCCGCAAGACAGACCGGGCTGCCGTCGTCACCGTTTTCAAGCGGAAGAAGCTCATACCGCTGGTTTCTTTCCCAGTCGATGATATCATTACCGCTTACTATATCAGTAAGGCAGCTGAAGATATCATAGGACTCTATATTTCCGCCTCCAAGGGCCCTGGCTTTTTCATCATATCTGGCAAAATTTACTGAATTATCCGAGATCCCGGCTCTTGTTTTCCGCCTGTTTTCGATCTTCTTCTCACGGGTAATGCCCTTGCTTTTTTCCGCATCATCCGGATCATAGCTCACGCCTCCGAGATCTGCCACTACATTGACGGGAAACTCATTGCCGCTTATCTTCAGCCTGTTTTTTGCCGCTGTCATCCCGGTGATGAGCTCCGTCAGATCATAGGAAAGCGCGTATTCTGCCCTTTCCAGATCAGAACCCACGCCGTAGAGCATTACGGTAGCCTTGCTTATTTTAGAAGGCTCCGTCGCAAAAGCATCGACAAGGTACTCCCTCTGGAAAAGATCACGGATGACAAAATCAACCACAGCTCTTCCCTTTGCATCCTCCCCCGGCGTCAGGCTTTTATCATCCTCATCATAGGCCCAGTTTTTAAGCTGGGAAGCCATCCTTTCTATACTGTTCTCAGAGATCACTCCCCTTCCGAACACGGCATCCTTAAGGTGAGTGTATGAAAGGAGAACCTTTCCATCCTTATCCACCGGTTTGATATAGCTCGCCCCCGTATTTACGATAGCTTCAGCGTAATTGTAGATCGGTACGATGTACTCATCCTCCCGGAACTTTTCACTCTCCACATATCTTCCCGGAGCATCCTGGAATCCGAGGTTCATGGTCCTGTAGCTTTCTATAACGCCGGTTTCATCACCCTCTTCGAAGCTGACATTCAGCAGTACGGGTTCCATATCGTCATAGCTGTCCACATATTCTCCATCCTCACCTTCCGCTAAATAAAGATAAGCCGCTATCTCCACCTGTGTTTTGCCGGAAAGGGGATCATCGGTATCTGCATCACAGAGATTCACGGGATAGGAGTATGTCCCGTCCTTATCTGACATATAAAACCAGCTAAGCTCCTTCTCCCCGAAGTGCTCAAGCCTGAAGCCTTCCTCCTCATGCCTCCCGGCATTCATGAATCCGAGAGGAAGGGACTCCACAGTATCCTCTGTCTCGATCGCTATCCTTGGATGACGGTATACATCATCCACAAGGAGCCAGTGATCGTTATTGCTGTAGTAGACCCCGTTCCTTGATACCACGCCGGTGTCCTTATTCCTGATCCTCTCCTCATAGATCTCGTAGACGGCATCATCTATGATCTCCTCCGCCCGTCCGGAAACCTTATACCTTTCAAGGTTTTTGTTCAAAGCCTCCTCTATGGCTGCCTTTGCTGCCTCCTCCGTGCGGTATTTATCCTTATTTCTGAATATATCCTCCAGCACCCTGCCTGCCTCATACAAAGCCGCAAAGGTTCCCATCAGATCCTTGTACTGCTGTCTTCCCTCAAGAGCGCCGTATACACCGTACCATTGATCCCAGCTTCCGGAGACATCGGCATAGGGTGTATAGAGGGTAACCCCTCCCGCAGTCTTATCGGTCTCATAGGCTCCGGTATTCCTGTAATAGCGGATCATATTCTCCGAGACACCGAGAAGCTTCTGCAGCGCATCTGCCTTTTCATACACCTCCTGCTCCGGATCGTACCTGTCCTCTGCCGGCAGAGCCTTCATGATATTTATGCAAAGGCTTCGAAGATCGCCCATGCCTGACGAGGCGCCGCTGAAGTTCACTGCCCTTCTATTGCCTGCGTAGATAGTCCTGTAGGCTTCAATCGGATCATATGCAATATAATCAAGAAGAGCTTCTGACAGCTCCTCTATAGCATCCTCCGTCCTGCCTGCCTTATCTCCCCTGAGGTCAAACAGGGCAAGGGTTGCATTTCCGTTCTTAAACCATCCGATGTAGGAATCTACCGCCTCCTTTCCCACCTGCTCCGTAAGGGCATCCATGGTCTCATCCGAGGCAAATACATCCTTTGTTTTATCATAAGCCGCCGAGGTAAGGG
>CACZNY010000143.1 GCA_902782655.1 uncultured Lachnospiraceae bacterium | reverse complement strand
GTGATCATATGCCTGCTGTACGCGTTTTTCCTCCAGAGGATGGACAAGGTTGAAAACAATACCATAGCTTTCGCCGCTTTTCTTTGTTCCATGCTGGCCTCCGGTATGAGCATAGCCTATTATATCGGACCTTTAAGACATATGGAGCTCATAGTGCCCTTCCGTGTAGCGGCCTGGGAGCTGACGGCAGTGTCCATAAGCCTTACCGTCCTTTTCCTTTATATGGGAAGGACCTACAGCACCGGCGTGATGAGGCTCATGCTTTTTGTCGGCCTTCCCTTCGCGCTGGACACACTCTGTATAGTGATGGCTTCCTTCGGACTGGCGAGCCAGTTCAGGACGGGAGCCTACTGCTGTGATCTTTTCATTTTTGTAGTGGGACTCAATGTGCTCCTTGTATATAATAAAAGCACGGCTGCAGAGCGTACCATAATGCTTATCGTCATGACTGTGGCCGCGATATTTGCTACCATCATAGAGATGGTCTATCCGGAGATCCAGATCCAGAGATTCGTGGTGGCTCTGCTTCTGGCCGAGACCTTCTTTAATCTGAAAAATCCTGAAGAGCAGTTTAATCCTGACACCGGACTGATGGGACTGGAGGCGTTTAAGGAGGATATGCGAAAGCGCTTCTATTATATACAGCGTCATGGCGGTGAGATCTGGCTGGTGCTGCTTGCTATCCACAGCAGTGAGACCTTCCTCCGGCTTCTTGGAGAGGTAAATGAGCTTAATCTGAGACATTCCGTAATGAATGAGATCCTGCGGATATCGGACGGAGCCTCGGTATACAGGCTGAATCAGGGAACGTATGTGATAATCACGGAGAACGGAGAGAAGGAAGAGACCGTAAAGATAATGAATGCCATGCAGGCCAGGTTTGAATCCACCTTCGGTACCGAGGCTTATGAAATGGAGATACCCTCCAGTGTATGCCTGATAGAGCTTCCGAATATGGCATCGGACATGCTGGGACTCACCGATCTGATACATCTTGCCGTCAAGGAGGGCAGGATGTACGGTAAGCCCGTTATTGATGTGGAAAGCCTGGATCTTTCTACCGAGGAATACATGCGCAGAGTGGACGAAAAGGTACGAAATGCCGTGAGTGACGGTAATCTCGAGGTATACTACCAGCCGATCTATTCTCTGAAGGAAAAGAGGTTTGTGTCTGCCGAGGCGCTGCTGAGACTGCATGACGGTGACAAATTCATCCCTCCGGATCTCTTTATAACCGTAGCGGAGAATAACGGATCAATAGTGGAAATAGATGATTTCGTGATACAGCAGGTGTGCCGGATGATATCCACAAGGAACATAGCTGATCTCGGGATAAGATATATAGAGCTCAATCTTTCTGTCTCTGATATGCTGCAGGATGATATTGCCGGGAAGCTTACCAGGATAACCGAGAGCTTCCATGTACAGCCGTCGCAGATCAATCTGGAGATAACGGAAACCTCTGATGATACCTTCACAGGAGTGGTCGAGGCAAATGTAATGCGGCTTTCACATCTGGGCTTTAATTTTTCACTGGATGATTTCGGTACGGGATATTCGTCATTGTCGCGTATCATCATGATGCCCTTCGATATAATTAAGCTTGACAAGACCATAGTACAGTCGCCCTTTACCATGAGCAGCGATATAGATAAGAATAACGCAATGACTCTTCTTGAGAGCTCGGCGGATATGATACGTCAGATAGGGGCGGAGACAGTGGCTGAGGGCGTCGAGACGACAGAGCAGCTGCATAAGATGGAGGAGCTGGGAGTAGAGTTTATCCAGGGATTTTATTTTGCGCGTCCCATGCCGGAGGGAGATTTCGTTAATGCCGTAAAAACCATGAACCTTGCAGCTCAGGCTTCAGAGCATGTCGTGGATCAGACCGAGATCTAAGGAGGAGCGCAGAGTGGAGGCGAGAAGGTCGTACCGTGATCCACGTAAGATGCGCTGATCGGTCTGGTCTGTAAGATCCAGGGAGAATCCTTTGCGTGATGCGAGAGAATCAAGGACGGAGACGGCGATCTCTGCCCTGTCGAAGATCCCGTGGACATAGGTGCCGTAGACATCCTGATCCGTGCTGAATATCACGGGAAGAGGAGAGGCGGCTGAGGCGGCAGAAAAGGATCTGCCGGCATGGATCTCATAGCCCTCATAGCATCTGCCTGATAAGGTATGGAAAATCCCTTTTATCTCATTGTCAAGTATGCCTTCCGTCTGCCTTTGGCACTTTTCGGCGTACATGACAGTCTTTACCGGAAGAAAACCGAGACCCTCTGCAAAGCCTCCTGACTCGACATGATCAGGATCTTCTATGCTCTCTCCCAGAAGCTGGTATCCTCCGCAGATCCCGAAAATGGGGGTGCTTCCCTTAAGAGCCCGCAGGGCATCGGCTGCCCCGGTGGATTGTAACAAAGCCATATCCTCTATGGTGTTCTTGGTACCGGGAATGATCACAAGATCAGCTTTTTTGAGCTCGTCCGGGTCTGTGGTGAAGTAAACCGAGACGTCCTTATTCTGAAGAAAAGGATCAAGATCGCTGAAGTTTGACATGCGGCTCAGCCGTATCACGGCTATCTTTATGGCGGCGCTGTCATTGCAGGGGGCATCGAGACGCTCAGAAAGACTGTCCTCATCCTCAAGCCGAAGATCCCTGATGTAGGGGATCACTCCAGCCACAGGGATGCCTGTCTTTTCTTCTATTGCCTGTATGCCGCTGTCAAGAAGGGATGGATCTCCCCTGAATTTATTGATGATGAAGCCTTTTATCCGCCTTCTCTCCTCTGCCTCAAGGAGCATGACGGTACCGTAGAGCTGGGCAAAGACCCCGCCTCTGTCAATGTCGGCTGCGAGGAGGACAGGAGCATCCAGCATTTTTGCAAGCCCCATATTTACGATGTCGTTTTCCTTAAGGTTTATCTCGGCGGGGCTTCCGGCTCCTTCTATGATAATGGGATCGTGCCTTGACTCCAGACTCTCAAATGCCTTCATGATATCGGGGATCAGCTTTGTTTTGTAAGCAAAATATTCCCTTGCAGACATATTGCCGATCGGATGTCCGTTCACTATTACCTGGGAGCCGGTATCATCCGAGGGCTTAAGAAGGATGGGATTCATGGCAGCCTCGGGCTCCAACCCTGAGGCAAAGGCCTGCATCGCCTGTGCCCGCCCTATCTCACAGCCATCAGCCGTGATGAAGGAATTGAGCGCCATGTTCTGTGATTTAAAAGGCGCGGGATCAAAGCCGTCCTGCTTCAGGATACGGCATAATCCCGCGGTTATAAGACTTTTTCCGACACCTGACATGGTGCCCTGTATCATTAATTTACCGGACATTACTACCCGGGCATCAGCCCTCGCCAAGAGGATTGCGGCAGCGCGGGCATTCGGTGTATTTCATGCTTCCGTCAGTGTAAAACACCTGATTGATCTTCCTGCCGCATCTGGGGCAGATAAGCTGTACGCGCTGAGCTATTTTTTTTGCAGCGGATTTTTGGATCATCTCCACGCCGCCAACGATACCTTCCAGTTTGTCATCTGAAAGCCTGAATTTCTCATCCATTAAAATCACCTCCTTTAGAACTCACTGAATATTTATACGATGAAAAATGAAAAGTGGCAATAAAAGGATTATTTATGATATTATATGCAGGCGGAGGTGAGGACAGATGCTGCCAAAGGATCCCAATATGCTTTTAAGCTATATCAATACCGGACTGAGAGATAAATATGAGGATCTTCAGGACATGTCCTCAAGCGAAGGCTTTGATGTGAAAGAGGTCACGGATAAGCTTAATGCCGCGGGCTTCCGCTATGATCCGGAAATGAAAAGATTTTTGAAATAATATTATAGGGAGGTAGATATGAGACAGAAACCTGTAGTTTTGATGGTGCTTGACGGGTACGGCCTGTCAGACAATCATGAAGCAAATGCCGTTTATATGGCGAAGACGCCGGTGATGGATAAGCTTATGGCGGAGTGTCCCTTTAAGAAGGGCTATGCTTCCGGCCTTGCCGTAGGTCTTCCTGACGGACAGATGGGCAACTCCGAGGTCGGTCATATGAATATAGGATCCGGCCGCATAATATACCAGGATCTGACACTTATCACCAAGTATATAGAAGATGGAACCTTTTTTAAGAATGAGGAGCTGCTGCGCGCAATAAATAACTGTAAGGAGCATCATTCGGATCTGCATATCTGGGGACTGCTCTCGGACGGAGGGGTACACAGCCATAACACGCATCTTTACGGACTGCTGGAGCTTTGCAAAAAGGAAGGCTTTGAGGACGTCTATCTTCATCCCTTCTTTGACGGCAGGGATACGCCTCCCGCTTCCGGCAAGGAATATCTTCAGGAGCTTGTGGACAAGACGAAGGAGATAGGCGTAGGAAAGGTGGCCTCGCTTTCGGGACGCTACTATGCGATGGACAGGGATAATAACTGGGATCGTATTCAGAAGGCATATGACTCGCTGGTACTGGGTGAAGGAGTGAAGGCGGCCGATCCCGTACAGGCCATGCAGGATTCATACGATAATGATGTGACGGATGAATTCGTGCTCCCTACGGTGATCACGAAGGAGGACGGCTCTCCGGTATCCGTGGTTAAGCCGGACGATTCGGTCATATTCTTCAATTTCAGGCCTGACAGGGCGAGGGAGATAACGAAGGCCTTCTGCTTCTCGGATGATGACATCAAGGCGCAGGGCGGGGATCCCTCCGATACCAAGAGCATCGCATTCCTTAAGAGGGCTAACGGCTTCATGCCTTTAACCTATGTATGCTTCAAGGACTATGACGAGACCATACCTAATAAATACGTGGCCTTCAAAAAGGAAGAGATCGTGAACACCCTCGGGGAATATCTTGCAAATAACGGGCTGAAGCAGCTGCGTCTTGCGGAGACGGAAAAATATGCCCATGTTACCTTCTTCTTCAACGGAGGCATAGAGGAGCCCAATAAGGATGAGGACAGAACCCTTGTCAATTCGCCGGCGGTAGCGACCTATGATCTGAAGCCGGAGATGAGCGCCCCGGAGGTATCTGAAAAGCTTGATGCTGCCATAACCTCGGGTAAATATGATGTGATAATAATAAACTTCGCAAATCCCGACATGGTAGGACATACGGGAGTGCTTGAGGCGGCCATAAAGGCAGTGGAGCGCATAGACCAGTGCGTGGGCGCTGCCGTGGAGGCGGTAAAGAAGATGGACGGAGTGCTCTTTATCTGCGCAGATCACGGTAATGCCGAGCAGATGGTAAACTACGAGACCGGAGAGCCTCATACAGCACATACTACAAACCCTGTTCCTTTCATACTGTACAACTATGATCCGGCATATACGCTGAGAGAGGGAGGGAAGCTCTGCGACATAGCGCCGACACTTCTTCAGATCATGGAGATGCCGCAGCCTGCGGAGATGACGGGAGAGTCGCTTTTGGTCAGGAAATAACTGCCTACCATGGAAATAATAAAACCGGAGGATATCGAGAAGCGGAGCTTTGAGATCATAAAGGAAGAGCTAAAGGCACAGAATTTATCTGTGCCTTTACAATATGAGACAAAAAACGAAAAAGAACTGGAGCTTTGCCGGAGCATAATATACCGGTGCATCCATACCACGGCAGATCTTGATTATGCCCGTACCCTGCGCTTTTCACCGGGGGTGGTTGACATAATGCAAAAGCTTGTGGCAGCAGGAGCAGACATAATAACAGATACCAATATGGCTCTTGCCGGAATAAATAAAAAGCGGCTGCAGAAGACAGGCGGCAGCGCCGGATGCTTCATGGCGGATGAGGACGTGGCTGAAAAAGCAAAGGAAAAGGGGATAACCCGTGCCTATGCCGCAATGGAAAAAGCAGTGAGCCTGTATAAGGCAGCCCCTGAAAGACCTGTAATATTTGCAATAGGAAATGCGCCGACAGCCCTTGT
>CACZNY010000142.1 GCA_902782655.1 uncultured Lachnospiraceae bacterium | reverse complement strand
GCCAGCTTACTGTCCTCATGGAGCGGCACATCATTTTCCTGAGCCGTCTCTATGATCTTCTGGGCGACGCGCCCCTTTCCGCTCGCTACTACGGTAGGCGCCATATCCCCCTTCTCATAGGAGAGCGCCACTGCCGTAAGATGTCTTAAGTCCTTTTCCTTCTTAGCCAAAGAAACCTCCAATATCCTGTGACTTCTTGCGCGAGAAATCGGTATTTCGCGCAAGAACTCCGCCTTCGGCGGAGCACGCCGGCCGTCTCGACGGCCGCCTGGTCAAGTACGGATATTGAATTTCTGATGAAATTCAATATCCTAAGCCTTCGCATCGAATGAGGTGTACTGGATCAGCCTGGTGTTTTTTCCTTTGTCAAACATTATCTCCGGCACGGTCTTCTTTTCACTGTTAAGAGAGACATCACTGTGCATGCGGTATCCCCTGCGGTTTATCCTCTCATCAAGCTCAGGCAGATGCTCCGCTATGAAATCAAGCAGCCCCTCATTCTGAAGGATGAAATGCGTATTTACCACATGCTCGGGATTCATGGAAACATGCACGTCAAGGGTTCCCAGATGGGTCATGTCAAGATGCAGCAGAGCAGATACGTTCCCGTCATTCTGCGCAAGCTTTTTCTTGTTCGTGTATACGTAAAGATCCCCGTGCTGCGCCTCAGATGCCATCTTAAGAGGCATCTGCATATAGGTGAACATCTGGTTCATCTGGTTCATAAAATCCACATTGTCATGCAGGTTCTGATTGGCTGCAGCAAGTGTAGTATCACCGTGACCCGTAGACTGCAGCACCTGCGCAGCCCTTGCAGTATCCCTCACCACCTTCTGGAAGTACTCCTGTACCTTCTCCTTGTCAGCGACATCCTCCGGCTTCATGAGAAGCTCGTTCATCACCTCATTCTTCACGAGCTTTGAATATACCGGCTCCTTCAGCATATGCTTCACATTCCCGTTAAATTCCTGCAGCTGCTCCGCGTTTAAGCCCTCGCTTCCCTGGGAGACAGCGTTCCTTGCAAGGTTAAGGGTCTCCCTCGGGCTAAGCTCGTCATTTCTTATCTTATCAGTAAGATTCTTTGGTACCCCAAGCTTCTCAAGCTCCGCTGCCAGCTGCTCCTTTTCCTCGGGTGTATAAAGCTCATCGAGACTGTCCGTCACCGTATTGTCCCCGTATATATCCTGCTTTGGCCTGTCCTTTATCACAAGATCCGCCTGTCCGGAAGCCTCGGGGAATGTGATCTTTTCCCCGACATTCAGAGCCGTCTCCCCCTGAGTCGCAGCCTCCGCGTTCTCTGCAGCGACAGCGGACTCTCCGGCATTCCTGTCTCCTTCTGAAGCTGCCTCTTCGACTGTCTCTTCAGGAGCCATAAGCTTTGCTTCCCTGAGGAGATTAGCAGTCTCCGGATCAGCCTCTCCCAGAAAGACATCAAGTATCATCTCATTCATCAATGGGGATTCCGCTGCGGCCTCTGAAAAGCCCGACGCTATTCCGCTCACGTGCTCCGCTATCTGGTGAGCGTTATTCCTGTATATCTCAAACTGCTGGACATTCGTGGGATCCAGGGGAATGCCGAGAGCCTTCATATTGACTATCGAGGACGGAGCGGCATCAGGATAATTATTCACGGTGCGGGCCATTGCAAGCAGACTGTCCGCGTCTATCTTCATGCCCTGCTCCATCATGGATTTCACCATCTCGGAGCTTCTTGCATCATAGGGAAGTCCGGCCTCCCCCAAAGCCTTTGCTACCTGATTCTCTCCCGTGAGATTGGCATAGAGAGGAGTGAGCTGTACCTTGCCCGAAGCATTCGAGGTCACCTCAAAGGACATGGTCTGGCCTATCTGAAGCTTCATCATATTGGCAAGCCTTGCGTTGATGGTACTTTTATCGGACAATAAAAGCTGCAGGGACTGCCCCATCATATCGGTGATCTTCCCGGTAAAGACATCCCCCACGTTAAGCTCCGTTATCTGACTTGCCAGCGTAGTGCCGGGCCGTGTATTCGTGAGCGGCTGCTGGGTCTGGGCAGCATCATTTATCTGGTTGTTGCTTAATAGACTCTGTGTTACTCTTATATTCATTTAATATATCCGTGAATGAAGGATCTCCTGTGTATCGGCGTGGCTCCGAGCTCTCCGATCGCCTTCCTGTGCTCTGCGGTTCCGTAGCCCATGTTCCTTTCAAAGCCGTATCCCGGGTATTCCTTCGCATACTCCGCCATGACACGATCCCTTGTCACCTTTGCAACGACTGATGCTGCGGCAATGGATATTGACTTTGCATCCCCCTTGATGATGGACTCCTGGGGTATGTCGATATCGGGGATATGGACAGCATCCACAAGT
Organism: uncultured Lachnospiraceae bacterium; assembly: GCA_902782655.1. GTDB lineage: Bacteria > Bacillota > Clostridia > Lachnospirales > Lachnospiraceae > NK4A144. The sequence continues at coordinate 1,471 of CACZNY010000142.1, read as the reverse complement.
ATTATATCGGGTTTTATCTCAAGTTTGTTAATGGCCTCCCTCATGGCTTCAAGGGTAGCCTGCAGGATGTTTATCTCATCTATGCGTGACGGAGACGCCTCCCCCAAAGACCAGGCAAGCGCCTTGCTTATGATCTCATCGTAGAGAGCCTCCCTCTTTTTGGGAGAAAGCTTCTTGGAATCATTAAGATACAGGATCTCACAGTCTGCGGGAAGGATCACGGCGCCTGCCATGACGGGTCCGGCGAAGGGGCCCCGTCCCACCTCGTCCACACCGCAGATATACCTGCAGTCCGCGTGCTTCCTCTCATACTCTTTCATGAGATAAAGGCGTTCCCTTTCCTTTTCAAGCTTTGCCCTTGCCTTTTCTTCCTTTTCCTCTTTGGTCATCTTTATCTATTTCACCTTTCCGAGCTTATCAAGGGGAGTGATCCTGAGCATTACCCTGCCTCTTATATTCTTATCCCTTACGCTTCCCACATCAAGGGCTCTGCTGTCTATGGAGTTATTACGGTTGTCTCCCAGGACGAAATACTCATCCTCTGCGAGGGTAACTCCAAGCCCTCCTGCCCGTCCGGGATCCTTCATCATCTCATAGGCATACCGGTCATCTATCGCTTCATCGTTAATATAGATAAGCCCCGTATCGTCAATGCGTATATTCTCACCGGGCAGTCCGTACACCCTCTTGATGAGCAGCGTGCCTCCCGCAGGAAATACCACAATGTCATATCTTTTGATACTCCCCGTTCTGGCGGAAAGCTTGTCGATCAGTACATTGTCACCGTTGTCAAGAGTGGGCTCCATGGACTCTCCCACCACCACGACCCGCTCCACCACAAAGGATCTCAAAGCCACGGTAAGCACTATGATCATAAGGATATAAAAGCTGAAGCTTAGGACACCGCTCCCAGCTTTTTTCCTATGGCTCTTCAAGGGTGATCCTTCCCAGGCCGCCGCCTCTGTATTCCGTCATGATATAGCCCATGGCTCTTTCCGTGTCACTCTCCCCGCCGGGACGTACCATATGCATTGCCTGCGCAGTTTTTTGAAGCACCGCAGCCGTGTCATCAAAGGGCTCTGCGCCAAACCTTTCCTTCATAAGCTCCGGAGCTTTTTCCAGAAGCATCGCGGTCATTTCCGCCATAAGGTCATCCTTATTGATCGCCTCATCGTTCATCGAGCCTATGAGTGCCAGATTCCTCTGTGCCTCATGATCATCTATCCTTGGCCAAAGTATGCCCGGCGTATCCATAAGCTCCACTCCCTTTCTCACGGATATCCACTGCTTGCCCTTAGTGACACCGGGCTTATTGCCGGTCTTTGCGATATTCCTTTTGCAGAGTGAATTTATAAAGGTGGACTTCCCCACATTGGGTATGCCGCAGACCATGAGCCTCACGGGCCTGTTTTTAATTCCCCTTTTAAGGTCCCTCTCCCTCTTTTTTGATGCGGCATCATCTATCACCTTC
>CACZNY010000141.1 GCA_902782655.1 uncultured Lachnospiraceae bacterium | reverse complement strand
TCGGCAGGACGGTGGAGGTGATCCGGGAGGATAAAGCACCTGTGGATCCGGTGCCTGAGAAGACAGTTTCAGATAATACAGTCTCGGGAAATACAGTCTCAGGTGACAGCATCTCGGGAAACAGCATTTCGGGGAATACGATCTCTGTGAATACTGTACCGGACAATACGGCGGCAGAAAGCACTTCCGCAAAGCAGAAGATTTCCGCGAACACGGTGTCGGATAATGTTCCCTGCGACGGCCTTGCCGCCGAGCCTGAGATCACGGTTTCCGGAGACTATGTCATTGAAGGCTGGTATCAGGAAAAGGAGTATCAGAACAGGTGGGATTTTGCAATTAACAGGGTAAGAAGGAATCTTACGCTTTATGCCAGATGGGTACCGGCTGATGCCGGCAGGGACTGGGGAGACCTTGATAAGGAAGAAAACGCGGGAGCCCGGGCTCTCTATAAGGATCCGTCTGAGATACCTGAAGGGCTTTGGGAATACGGTATAGAGGATAAGACATATACAGGGAACGCCATAACGCAGAACATCAAGGTTTTCTATGGTAAGAAACAGCTTGTCCCGGGAAGTGAGTATGACCTGAAATATACCGGTAATACCGATGCGGGATTGGCAAGCGTGACCATCTCAGGCAAAGGAAATTATTCGGGCAGCGATGAAAAGAGGTTTGAGATAGTTCCCGTGAGCCTAAGCGGAAACGATATCATTTCGGCTCCGGACATAAGCCTTGCTTATAACGGCAGTGTGCAAAAGGGTACAACTTCCGTGGCAGTCAGGCTTGGCAATAAAAACGTGAGCCTTAAGGCCGGGACTGATTTTGACTACAGCTATCCGGAAACGGAAAACGATGCTTATACGGGGAAGGCCGGAAGCGCCGCCACCACTGACGGAAGAGGGTATGAGGAATACATTGTAAAGATCACGGGTAAGGGTAACTATACCGGAGAGGCTGAGTTTACGGAGAGGATCTATGCGACGGATAAGGGCGGAGCTGTCCCGGTGAAGAAGCTTGCGATCTCAAGGATACCTGCCCAGACCCTTGAATATGACAGCGAGGGGAAGGTAAAGCCGGTCCTTCCGGCAGTGACTGTAAAAGACGGCAGCACGGAGCTTAAGCCGGTTTCGGATAACAGCGCCGCGGACGGATATTCACTTGTCTACAGGAATAACAGAACGGCCGGGAAGGCTTCGGTCCTTATTGTCGGACACGGGAGATATATCGGCTCAAAGGCTGTGAACTTCACGATAAAGGGTCTGCCCATATCGAAGGCAGCTGTCCAGATCGGCGGTAGGACGGTAAAGACCATGACAGCAAGGGAGTATACGGGCAAAGAGATAAGACAGGAGGACTACAGGCTCGTATATTCCGGGAATGAGCTTAAAGAGGGCAGGGATTACAGTGTCTCATACAGCAACAATATCAATGCCGGAAAAAAAGCCACGGTATTATTCACGGGCGAAGGCATTTACACCGGTAAGCTGAAGAAGACCTTTACGATTAACAGGATACCGCTTGAAAATAATAAGAACGGCGGCAGGATAAGTGTCGATATGGAGAGGTCCACGACACATAAAAAGGGCGGAGCCGCGCCTTTTATCCAGGTGATATACAAGGACGCTTCCGGGGAGCGTATTCTTGCTGAAGGAAGGGATTATACACTTAAGTATTCCAACAACAAGGCTGTGAATGATGCTTCGAATACAAAAAAGATGCCCACCGTGCAGATAACGGGCAAGGGGAACTATTCCGGAAAGCTGAAGGAGAATTTCCGGATAACAGCAGCCAACATCGGAGCCTGTACCATGACTGCCTCAGATATAATCTATGCGTCAAAGGCGAATATATGCAAGCCTGCAGTGCAGATATGCGATACTGACGGCAAGAAGCTTAAGGCCGGCACTGATTATGATAAGAATATCACCTGCAGATACAGGAAGGAGACCGAGATCACAAGACGCGGCAGCAGGCTTACCGTTTCGGCGGACACGGTCGTGGACAAGGCCGATGTGATCCCGCTCGGGGCTGAGATCACAGCTTCGGCCAAAGGAAAGGGAAACTATGCGGGAAGCAGGGCGGAGGCAGTATTCCGCTTCGTATCCTATGATATATCAAAGGCGGATGTGAAGATCGCGGATAAGGTCTACACGGGAAAGCCCGTAACCCTTGAAAAGGAGGATATCATATCTGTCACCCTTAAGAATGGGTCAGCGGGGAAGGAGGATGTGGAGATCGTCCCCGGCAGCTATGTGAATAATATCAATAAGGGTACCGCAAAGGTGACTGTGAGAGGAACGGGCAGATACGGCGGCATGAGGACGGTCAGCTTCAGGATAGTAAGCAGGCCGGTGAAATAAGGGGAGTTTTTCTTGCATTGTATTTGACTTTTGTGATATTATGTTAATTACCCTAAAAATCAAAGAGGAGCAGGATTTAAGGCGTTGAATAAGAGAGTCATCGGAATAACAGTGAGCTTCATAATGACAGTGTCGCTTTTTATGTCGCAGATATTTGCGGCAGAGATAGTGGCTTCTTCTGATGCTTCAGAAGGTGAGTCCGGATCACGCCGGCAAATGAGCGCTGATGACGGCAGCGCAGTTTCCGGCAATGAAGCCCAGCCTGTCGTATCCGAGCCTGAAGCTCAGCCGGAACCCGATCCTGAACCAGAACCTAAACCCGAGCCCGAGCCTCAGACCGAGGAGAATAAGACCGAAGAGAATAAGGAAGAGGTCAGCGGTGAGAACAGCGCCCCGGATAATCCGGGAGAGGTAAGGCTGGAAGAAAATACCGGTAATGAAGGGAATGCGGTCTCAGGCTCTGATATACCTGCTGATACAAATGATGATCCTTTGAAATCCGAAAGAAGTGTTTACACTGATGAGCCTTCAGGAGTAACAGGTACGGATAATACGGAAAGTACGGTAAGGGAAGAAGTCGTGGTGGAGGAAGCCGTAAAGGTAGAGGTCACCGAGCAGGAGTGGCTTGACGAGCACGGGGTTACCCAGAATGATGACGGATCCTTTGATTATACGGATGAAAACGGAGATCATTGGGAATTCGCTCCCGAGGATCCTGAAATGTACAAGAGAGTTTCCGAGCCGGGCGCTACTGCGCCGGGACCTATTATAAAGCTTAAGAGCGGGAAGCAGTGGAGAAGAGCTGCTCTCGGAGAGGAGCAGGATCCGTATACACTTATCCTGAATCCTGATTTTAAGTATAAATATCCGTCTTATTTCACGGTGAGCAGTGATGAGACGCTGCCGGATATCAGATGCGGTATGGATATTTCCAGGTATCAGGGTGAGATATCTCCCGAGGACTGGAGGACGCTTAAGGACACATACGGCATCGAGTTTGTATTCATAAGAGCGGGATACAGAGGCTATGGGGCTGAGGGATCCCTGAATGATGATGTCTGCTGCGGGGCGAATATCAGGAATGCGTACAAAGCAGGGGTAGCCGTGGGAATATATTATTTCTCACAGGCGATCTCGGAGAGGGAGGCCCGGGAAGAGGCTGAGGATTGTATGGACGTCATAGACGGATATAAGGATATGATAACCCTTCCCGTAGTGATCGACTACGAGTACTCGGGCTCGCCGGGAAGGCTCAGGGGAGCTGCCTTAAGTGATAAAGAGCATACCGACATTGTGAATGCTTTCTGTGACAGAGTGGAGGATGAGGGTTATATTCCCGGCATATATGCAAATAAGAGCATGCTGCAGAGGGATATGATCCTTGAGGATATACCTGAAAAGAATCATATCTGGATGGCTAATTTCGTGGGCGATGACGATGATGACGGAGTATATTCCACTTCCTACAGCGGCAGGCTCAGCTCATGGCAGTTCTCCAGCAGATTTACCGGCTTCGGTGAGGCTGAGGGCGGACTTAATCTTATGAAGAGCTCATATCTTGACCTGGATCTCTGGTATGGGGATTTCCCGGGGGAGAAAAAGGCTGAATTTGCAAGGCACAGCGTGTCGTCAGACAGAGCTGACAGCGTGGAGTCCGAAGAGGCGGAAGCAGAGGAGGATGAGACCCCGGAGCCTGAAGCTTACGCGAAGGAAGAGGTGGAAGGCGTAAAGATAGTGGATACCGATACGAAGGAGGAAGTGGTACTGGACTCTGAGGAGATCGCAAGAAGGAATGCGGATCCCATGAGCATAAGCAATACCAGGATGACGGCTTCCGATGTGGTATTTTCGCCGAGACCCAGGGCATACAGGACTGCGGTCAGGATATACGCAAAGGACGGATCGCGGCTTGCTGCGGGTTTTGATTATGAAAGAGAGCTTTTGTATACCTATGATCAGGACGCCTATATATTAAGGCGCACCGATATGTGGGGGAGGAATCATGAAGAGCTGACCGTGCATGCCGGTGATGAGGTTGATATGAAGAGGGATATAATCCTTCCGGGAGCGGTGATAAGAGTCACAGCTACGGGAAAGGGCAGATATGAGGATCCTGAGAATAATACCGTAAGCACCACCTTTAAGGTTTTGCCGGAAGAGAAGAAAAAGGAAGAGCCGGTAGAGGTGGAGGCGCTTACAGAGGATACTTCCTCGAAAAAGAACGAGAGACTTCTTTCGAGATTGAAGACCGGATAATAAACAAGAACGGATTTAGAGCCTGTCGAAAGACAGGCTCCTGTTTTGCCCCTTTGCCTGTTAGCACTCACCTTTTGCGAGTGCTATTGACATTTTACCCGCTTAGTATTAAGATTTGTTTTTGGATGCAAAAGCCGGCGGCCGAGATGCGTAAGCTGCCGCATTATATATTGTCAGGAGGTGAATATTTATGGCAGAGAAGAGGGGAACGCTTTCGATATCAAGCGAAAATATATTTCCCATAATAAAGAAATGGATGTATTCGGATCAGGATATTTTCATCCGTGAGCTTGTATCCAATGGCTGTGATGCCATCACCAAGCTGAAGAAGCTGGAGATGATGGGAGAGTATGAAGCGCCGGAATCAGAGACGGGCGGCGGCGACAGTAATATGCTCAAGGGACGCATCGACGTGGAGTGCGACAACAAGGGCAAGACTCTGACCTTCATAGATAACGGAATCGGAATGACCATGGACGAGGTGGATAAGTACATCAATCAGATCGCCTTTTCCGGTGCTACGGAGTTTATCGAAAAATACAAGGATAAGTCGGATGCGGAACAGATAATAGGTCATTTCGGACTGGGCTTCTATTCTGCTTTCATGGTGTCGGACAAGGTGGAGATCGATTCCCTGTCATATATGAAGGATGCGGCTCCTGTACACTGGGAGTGTGAGGGCGCAGGCACTGATTACACCATGAGCGAGGGTACATACGGAAAGACCGGTACGAGGATAACCCTCCATATATCCGAGGACTGCCTGAAATACTGTAATGAGTATACCGTCCGTGACGTGCTGGATAAGTACTGCTCCTTCGTGCCTCAGGAGGTGTATCTTACAGCAGTTGATAAGCCTGCTCCGGAGCCCAGGAAGGATAAGGACGGGAATGAGATACCTCCGGAGCCTCCGAAGCCCATTAACCAGACCATGCCTTTGTGGGCGAAGACTCCCAGCGACTGTACGGAGGACGAGTATAAGGAATTTTACCGGAAGGTGTTCCGTGATTACAGGGAGCCCTTATTCTGGATACATCTGAACATGGATTATCCCTTTAACCTGAAGGGCATACTCTACTTCCCGAAGATCAATATCGAGTATGAATCTGCCGAGGGCGTGATAAAGCTGTACAATAACCAGGTCTTTGTGGCGGATAATATTAAGGAGGTGATCCCGGAATTCCTTATGCTGCTCAAGGGCGTGATAGACTGTCCGGATCTGCCTCTTAACGTATCAAGAAGCGCTCTGCAGAATGACGGCTTCGTGACGAAGATCTCTGATTATATCACCAAGAAGGTGGCGGAGAAGCTTTCGGGGCTCTGCAAGACGGACCGTGAGAACTACGAGAAATACTGGGATGATATCTCTCCCTTCGTAAAGTACGGTGTCCTTAAGAATGATAAGTTTGCGGACAAGATAAATGACTATATCCTCTTCAAGGATATCTATGAGAAGTATACGACCCTTCCCGAGGCTCTCGATGTGAAGCCTATAGATACGGGTGACGACGAGGAGGATAAGAAGCCGGAGGAAGGCGCAGAACCGGCTGAGGGCAAAGCTGAGGATGCCGGAGAGAAGACGGAAGCAGCGGATGCTGGGAGCGATGGCGCAGAGGAGGCGGAAAAGCCTGATATAGTCGATGCCGACGGCAATGTGATAAGCTCTGATGAAGATAAGGCTGACGGGGATAATGAGGAGGAAGAAAAAAAGGAAAAGAAGGTCTACTATGTGACCGACGAGGTACAGCAGAGCCAGTATATCAATATGTTCAAGGCTTCAAAGATGACGGCTCTCGTCCTTACATATTCCATAGACCAGCCTTTCATCCAGCGGCTTGAGATGAAGAATCAGGGCATTAAGTTCCTGAGGATAGATGCCGAGGTAGAGGATGTGATGAGGGGAAGGCTCTCTAAGAAGGAAAAGGAGGAATTCGAGGAGAAGTCGAAGGAGCTTGAAAAGACCATAAGGAAGACGCTTAAGAGATCAAAGCTTTCAGTAAAGCTTGACAAGCTTAAGAATAAGAAGGTGGCTTCCATGCTCACGGTGTCTGAGGAGAAGCGCCGCATGGATGATATGATGAAGATGTACTCCATGGGTGAGCCCCTGCCGGAATCAAAGGATGCGGACGGAGAGACGCTGATACTCAATGTGAACCATCCACTTGTGGAGAAGATGATGGAAGATCCCGAGAGCGGAGATGCGAAGCTTATAGAGCAGCAGCTTTATGATCTGGCTCTTCTTTCAAACAAACAGCTTTCTGCCGAGGAAATGACAAAGTTCATCCAGCG
>CACZNY010000140.1 GCA_902782655.1 uncultured Lachnospiraceae bacterium | reverse complement strand
CCGCCTCCACAAGCAGGGCGAAGCTCAGCAGGAAGCTGATAAACCGCCATTTTCCAAACCCCTTCAACATCTTCATACCTCCTTTTTCCGTTATTTGATGATACCGGGTATTTAATTTCACCATGCCATATCACATAAGCAAAATCTGCATATGGATACAGTATAGCATACAAATTGTCACTGAAATAACACTATTTTAAAATGTGACCGGAACATCCCGAAATTACGGTACCGTGACCGGATCTTATCCGGAAAGAAAACACGACAATCCCTGAAATTCAGGTTTTTTGAAAGACCTGCCTCCCTCCTGCCGATTAAGCAAGAATGTCCCCCTACACTATATATACGAAGACAGGAAAGAAAAAAACAGGGTATTCGTGAAAAAGTCGATCAGGGGACGGTTCTATGATTTACAGTGGTGCTATTATACTCTGCTGGCAATCAAAACCAGCCAAAGGGCTGGTTTTGTCAATCAGAGAACCGTCCCCTGATTGACAAAGAGCTGCGTACCGGCAACCGGTACGCAGCCCTTTGATCTTAGCGAAGAACTACTGCAGCTTACTGAACTATTACCTTGATCGTGTGCTTGATCTTACCGCATTTCAAAGTCACTTCAGCGGGCTTTATACTGCCCGTCTTCTTATCGGTCTTTGATATGCTCTTTGCGTAGATCACGCCGTTCTTCACGGTAACCCCGCCCTTTGCCGACCAGGATATCTTTCCGATATCCGTTGTATTTGAAGGATCGATATCATAGTAGAGCCTGTCGTAGCTGCCCTGCTTCATCGTGATCGTGACAGCATCTGTCCCGCTGCCGCTGACACCGGGGAAGGCCGGCTCCCCGGGGAAGAGCTCCGCCGAATCACCTGTGAGCTTTATTTCCTTCACGGGTGTAGTCACGGTTATCCTGCAGACCCTGATATTCTCCTGCTTCTCATCCTGCTTCGACTTCACTATGATATAGGCAGTACCGGGTCCTATGGCCATGATCTTAAGGTCAGCCCGGGCTGTCTTTCCCTTGCTGTCCTTTGCAAGCTCTCCCAGCTCTTCCACCTCCACTACATTGAGGTTTGTGGACTCTGCGGTTATCTCATTGCCTGATATGAGCTGATCCACGGTCAGCGGCTTCTTCAAAGAGGCAAGGCTTATCGTAAGCTCCTTCATGGGCGACGCCGTCCCGTCTATCTTAATGGAGGACTTGCTTAGTGAGAGTTTGTAGCTCTTATCATTCTGTCTGCTCCTGGGCTTGTCGTTTTCTCCGGCCTTCACGGTGATAGTGCACTGGGCGGCAGGAAGCGTTATTGCTTTCTTTGCTCCGGCGGGCTTTACCTTGATGACGGCCTGCAGCCTCGCAGTCCCGGCCTTCTTCGCAGTCACGAGCCCCTTCTTCACGGATATCACATTCTTATTGTTCTTATCCTTTACAACCTTCCAGGTGACTCCCGTTACCTGATCGGTGCTGGATAAGGGATATACCGCCGCGGTAAGAGCTGTCTGCTCTCCCACATTCATTCCAAAGCTCTCTGTCGGTTCGCCATCCATGAGGATACGGGCTCCTTCTGACTTTTCGGCAACGGATACCCTGATGCCTGCTGACTTGTCACCGCAGTAAGCCGTAATGACAGCCTCCCCCGGACCTATGGCGACTATGTTCGCGCTCACAGTGCCTGTCCTGCCGGTACCGATACGCTTCACGCCGGCAACGCCTGTATTGCTGCTCTCAAAGGTGATCTCAGGCTGTGTACCGTCATAATACACAGCTGTGGCAATGACAGTCTTCTCAAGATCAGCTCCTTTCCCGTTCAGATCAAAGACCATGCCCGTCGAGCCGTCAGCCGCCGCAAGCTTCAGGCTCTTAACCTTCTTATCCGTATCCTTTTTCTCATCGTTCTTTTTGTACTCGGGATCCTCCGTATAGGTGGCTTCAGCCTCCACCGATCCGTTTACCGTAAAGGTGATCTCATTTAAGCTCAGGGAGCTGTCACTGACATCTGCTCCCTTAAGTATCCATCTGTCGAAGACATAAAGGCTGCTGGGAGGATCGGCCTCAAGAGTCACACTGCTGCCTGCCTTCACATAGCAGGAGGCGGGACTGCCTTCCACAGCCTTGCCATCCACCTTTGTGACCCTTCCCTTTGTGACATTTACCAGTCTCTGCCTGTCCTCATTGATATCTACAGCCACAGGCTGGCTCCTGTCCCCGCAGCAGACCCACAGCGTGCCTTTTCCGGGTGCCACGGCCTTAAGCGTATACTTATACTTTCCGCCATCCTCCACTGCTTCACCGACCTGCTCCACAAGATTCGAAAGCTCTACGAGCTCAGGCTTCGGCCTGTCTCCCTTGCCGGTGCTGCTGCAGGTGACGGTCACATTAAGCTCCGTCTTATCAAAAACATTCATGGAGACAGACTGCTTATCTACAGTCAGGCTCTCCACCTTATATGCGCCCTTCTTCTCATAGACGGGAGATATGATCACATCCTCCTCCGGCATGATAAACTCAGCGCAGTACGTTTCGGGGCCATATTCCTTCGGCTCCTTCGTAAGGCTTATGTCCCTGCCTGAGGCAGTCTTTTTGATCAGTCCTGTGTAATCCTTGTCATCGATCTTCTTATTAAAGATAATTACTACCGTTTCACCCTGCGGAGCGGTATATACCCTGTTGAGGTAAGATCCGCCTTCGTAAGGAGTATAATCCCCCTCATCTCCTTCGGGTATCTCCGATGCCGAGACCATGGTGTAGGCCATGCAGCTTCCGGCTTCGACCGCGATCCCGTATTCCTTCTCAATGATGGGGATCTCGATATCGAAAGAGACATCCTCATAGTTAGCAGGATCCGGATTATAGTACACGGCAGCATCCACTATATCTCCCGGCTCATATTCATCATCCTCGGGAATTGCCGCGGGATCATCCATGGCTTCAGTATCCCAGTGCCAGCCCTCGGGCAGCTTCAGATCACCAAGCTTCTGTCCGGGCATGAGAGCCAGTTCAAGGATATCCTCCAGATCATATTCAGGGATCTCAGCCTCGGGTCTTACGAACTCATAAAAATTTGTATAGATCTCGCTGGGCTGCATACCGCTCTTCGTAGCAGCCAGCTTCAGAGTCACCTCATCATCAGGCTTTCCGGTAATGGTGACAAGGTTACCGGACACGTACTTTACAGCCTGCGGGATCGTATTGCCTTTGCTGTCAAGAGGATCCGTGCCGTCAAGCGTATAGTAGATATCTGCGCCCTCAGTCTCGCAGGACATTGCCACATCTATGGAGCCTGCGGCATTGCCGCTCACTACCATGCATTCTGTGACAGCGCCGTCAGGATCGGGCTTCGGCATTTTGACCAAAGGAGCCCCTTCCAGTGCTACAGATACCTCGACCTCATACCGGTCAACCTCTACAGACTCATCATCCAGATCATATGCTTTATATTCCTCGGGAACCGTTACATATCCCGTGATCAAAAGATCCTGCGGCCTGACAGAGCTTTCGTCATACCCTTCCTCAGGCTCATGAGGCAGCCCCCACTCTACAGGAAGTGAGCTCAGGCTTCCGTCATCGGTTATCACATGGACCTGTCCGGGAAGCTTTGGCTCCACAAGCTTCTCATAGGAGCGGTCAGCCCCTGCTGTCCAGGGTATCACCACATCTTCCGGCTCATAAACGTCTGTGATCTCCGGCTTTTCAGTCATGGCAAAGGTATGGGAGAAGCCAAGCTTCTCATATAATCCGTCCTCATCCTCGTCCGCATCAGGCACGATCTGTATCTTTCCGGACTCCCCCGGAGACACCAGCTCTACCACCATATCACCTGACAGTGAATATTTCCCTCCAAGGTCAATGACCGGCTCATCCTCATCCTCCTGTCCCTTCATATCCTTAAAGGACAGATTTCCGCTTATGGTATAGACAGTGTTTCCAAGGGCTGTCCTGTCATCAGGACTGAATGCAAGATGCGCCCGGTTGCCTGAGATCGTATACTCCTTACCCCCAAGCATTATCCTGATCTCGTCAGCCTGCGCGTTAAGCTTCCCGCCTTTTCCGGGAGTCACATCCTCATCGGTATAGATAACGACATAGTCTATGCGTTGTGCCGCATACAGCTTTAAGGTAAGATCCTCATCCGGCATCTTTTCGAGATAGAAATCGGGATCTGTAACCTTATCGGAAGAAACACTCGATGTCCAGTAAGCTCCGTCATATGCCTCTGAAAGCTTTTCGTCCCCGACAGCCTCCAGCACTTCATCAGCGAAGTAATACACAGGATCTCCCACGAGAGCCGGCTCAGGCTCCGCTTTGTAAAGAGCCTTTGATGTATTGACATCCCATATCTCTATGCTTACATTTCTGTACTTTGGTACTGTTACCTCATATGTATAGGAAACCGCTTCACTCACAGTTTCATAGGGCGCATCATTTTCGCCTCTGAGCCAGAGCTTATATTTTCTGGTTGTGCCTTCTGTACCCTCAAGAGTGATCTTCCCGTCACTTCCGACCTCTGTCATTTCAGAAAGATCCGGTACAGCAGCCGGCTCTTCACCGGTGGTATATTCCACGGCCTTATAGTAGATGGTGCCCGGGTTACCTTCATAATCCTTTACCCTTGCCGTGACCTTAAGGTTATTATTCTCAAACTTTTCTTCATCCCGTCCTGCTTCTTTAACGTACTCGCCTGATGTAAGATCAGCCGTGGGCACGGGTGAGAGAGTCTTTGCATTGACCTTTACGGTGATGACCGGTGCGCTCACCTTTGTAAGGTCATAGCTGACGGCGTTCTTCAGCGTGCCGGTAAAGCTGTAGCTGCCTCCCGCATCATCCGGGATATAGGCTGAAGTATTCCATTCAACCTCCTCCCTGAACTTCATTTCATTATTTTCAAGATGAAGGGTGACCTCCTCATCTTCAAGATATCTGCCTATCTCATCAGCAGTAGCACAGTAGGGGTAAATACTCCCCTTCGGTGCCTCTATCGACCGGACCACGTATTTGCCGAAGGCTGACGGACGATACAGGACCTTGATCATTCCGTCTCCGATCGTAAAGTAGTCAGCGCATATGGAGGCATCTGCATCATGATAATCGTTTATCTCTTTGGAGAATCTGTAATTCTTTCCATCCTGTGCCTTGAAACTGTGGTTCAGGGACATGAGCAGCCATTCCTCTCCGTTGAGTTTTTCGACTTTTTTTACACTGTCCCATGTGAACTCCCCGCTCTTAGGCACCCTTGTGGGTTTCACCCATTTGGGATGAAGCCCGGGATCGGTAACGGGATAATAGACCTTTGAACCGTCCGATGCCTCAAGCTCGATAGTCGTAACAGCCGCCATAGCTGAGCCGGGCTGATTCAGCTTGGGCTCCTCCGCCACCTGTATTTTCGACACCCTTGTGATCAGCGGGCTGAAGTGAGGCTCCACGGTCACATCACGGTCCGGCATGACAAAACACAGGGTGTCACCCGAATACTTGATCGGATCACCGCTTATTGACCAATAGTCGATGCTTGATTTATCCTTTGCCGTAAGGCCGCTGTTGATCGTCACTGACTCTCCGGGTGCATAGTAAGCAGTCTGGTATTCAGTCTGATCAGGCCTGGTCTTAAACTTCAAAAGGCGCTTGGCCTCAAGGGTGTAGCCCTCGGTCTTATGCTCACTCTCAGACCACGTTCTCACGCCATTTTCTATCCTGTCTCTGATGGCATAGAATTCAACGGCATATTCCACATCCGATGATCTGTTTCCCGTAAGGGATATACCCTCTCCGCTCCTGTAAAGCTTTAAGGGTGCTGACGTTTCGTATCCCTTTCTTATGGAATAGTAGATCGCGCAGCCGTCAGCTTTAAGCTCAAGCTTCTGGTTTGTCGGATATTTACCCGGAGCAAGGCTTATTTGCGGGACAGCGGGCTCGCTTCCGCCGGATGCAAATTCATAAGCCTTCTTTGCCTCCTTATCGTAATAGCTGTCATATTGTCTGAGCCATGCCAGATAGATCTCAGGCACATGCCCCTGCAGGATGGTCTCGGTATTTTTGACAAAGGTGGCCATTAATCTTAAGTTGTTTTCTTTTTTATCCCTTGGAGCCAGTCTGAAAGCTATCCCCATCAGTGCAGGAAAATATGACTCGAAGGCCTTAAGCTCAGCATCACTCATCACGCTCCTGTCCTTGATGCTGGGCTGGCCATAGCTGTCGTCGGTAAGCTTCCCCCAGAAGAAGTCAAGCCACTTCTGCTGTTCATCCTTTTTCTTCCAGCCTTCCTTACAGATCAGCTTTTTGTATATCGTAAGGACGGAGGGACCCTTCTCTGTGCTTGCGGGAGCCGCCAGCTTATTTTTCATGCTTCCGATCGCGGTGGAAAGCGCGTCCTTCTCGCTCGGAGTCTTTGAAAGCATCAGCATTACGAGTCCCCTGAAGGCATCCTGGGGTGATATGCCCTTGCTCCATCTCCCGCCGTCCTTGCCTTCCTTCATCAGGTAATTGCTGTAATTGCTCCTCGAAAGGTTTTTGCCGTCTCCAATGCTGTCCCAGCCCTGCAGCTTACTATACATATCCGGAAGCCATGACTCTATCGTCCTCTGATATTTGGAGCCTTCCAGCCTCAGACCGTTGCCGAGGCTGTTTATCCCATGCACCTTGAAGTAGTCGGTGAAGTTCACCTCCTGATTCACTCCAAGCAGCTGATCCAGCATCCTCTGCCTGTCGGCATTGTATGTTCCGCTGCCGGTCATATATGCCTCATTATCATACATTAAGGTAATGGGATACGAGCCGTTGTCGACAGATGCGAACTTTTTCTCTTTCTTTACGTCACCCGCATCCTTCGTTCCGGGCACAAAGTGATCCACACCATAGCGCTTGAAGCCCATGAGCTCAGGAGCCACCATGGGAGTCAGATCCACCTTGTTTATTATATTATGTATGCAGTAATAGCCCTTGCGGTCATCCCCCGCTGCTTCAGGCGCCTCGGAGGTATCCGTGCCGCCTGCGGGCACGGCGTAGCAGTAAGCGAAGACCTGGTTGGGCTTATCCTTATTATTCTTCGAGTATTTGCCGTATGTATCCACCAGATACTTGCCGGTAAGATTCGCCGTGGCGCTTCCCCTGGAGAAGCCGTTGAGCCAGAATTTAACATTGCCCTGCTCTATCTCGGATCTTAAGCCGTAGTGGTCTATGAAATATTCAAGGGAATCCACCACATGGCTCCTTGCCGAACGGAAGCCCGAGGACTCGGGGTTGGTCTG
>CACZNY010000139.1 GCA_902782655.1 uncultured Lachnospiraceae bacterium | reverse complement strand
GCAGGAGAAGGGACTTGAACCCTCACGGCCTTGCGGTCACAGGCACCTGAAGCCTGCGCGTCTGCCAATTCCGCCACTCCTGCATTTCTACGCTGCATCCGGATATCAATTATCAGACACAACGCTAAAGATTATACAATCAATATGCTTATTTTGCAAGCAAAATGATTTCCGATCAGTATTGTAAAACATACAAAATAAGAGATATAATAAGAAGCTGTCTATTCGGGGACGTGATCATTCTTCTTATATCAGTGCAGACGGCAGTATACTGACCTGCTCTGCGCACAGAACCATAACGAGATCATGGATTTCCATGGTTCAGGTGTCGCTTAGATTTCACAGCAAACGGATCCGGACAGACTGTAATCATGATATCAGGATAAAATAATGAACATAGAGCTGCAATGCTGTGCGCTATTTATACTGTTTACGATCTCCATTATGTTCCTGCGGGAGAAGAAGCTTGACCTGATGAACCGCAAGCTTTTTCAGCTTGCCATCTGCGCCTGCTTTGCCTGCCTCATCTTTGACATTTTATCGGTCATACTTATCAATCTCTCCGTATCCCGGGGCTTCAGTACTGTCATAACCGAAACAGTATGCAAGCTTTATATCATGCTGCTTGTTCTGCAGGGCTACCTTGGCTATGTCTACGCTTCCACAAGCATGCTCCCACGGAAAAAGACATGGGCAAAAGCTGTAAGGCTCATCTGCAATCTGATCTTCCTTGGCGGTGAGATACTTATGTTCGTACTGCCTATCGGATATACCGCAAACGGCCGGATCGTCTATTCCTATGGTCCGTCGACGCTTGTCTCCTATTCCATGTCCGCAATATATATCCTGTCAACTATAGCCACGACCCTCGCCTACAAAAAACAGATGCCCGGCAGAAGATTTACAGCGATGCTCTTATGGCAGGGACTCTGGATGCTCGCGGCTCTTATACAGTTCTTCTGCCCGGAGCTTCTTCTTGTGGGATTTGCATCCTCCTTCGGCATGGTCATCCTTTACATCCAGCTGGAGAATCCGAGCGAGTATATCGACGGTACCACAGGGCTTTTCACCACAAATGCCCTGTCGGTCTATGTACGGGATAAATACAGATTCGGAAAGCGGTTTTCAATGTTTACGGCCAAGATCCATTATCTTACAAACTATGTGGACTACAACATGGAGCAGGCTGCCGTCATGAGGACGGCAAAGGCCCTGGTGAGCCTCGGTCCCGAGCCTGTCTTCCGCATAGATGATGACACCTTCTGCGTGGTTTATGACGATAAAGAGCGGATGCTTGAAAGAGCCGCCAATATTAAGATGCAAAAGGACAATGTCAGGGATCTTCCCGCAAAAGGCACCTACCTTCTGATACCGGACAGCACGGTGCTAAGCGGACCGGACGAGTTTTTCCGCTTTCTGCATACATATCTTGAAAGCGATCAGGAAATCCTTACCGCCGATGAAGAGCTTGTGAATAAGCTTCGGGAACAGAATAAAACCAAGGAGCTTATAGAAGAAGCCCTGCTAAACGACAGGGTAGAGATCTTCTACCAGCCCTTCTACAATGTCAGGGAGTCACGCTTCAACGTGGCTGAGGCTCTTGTCCGCATACGGCTGGAAAATGGTGAGATAGTCCCACCCGGCGCCTTCATACCGGTGGCTGAGGAGACCGGACAGATCATCCCTCTCGGGATGAGTATCTTTGAAAAGATCTGCAGTTTCCTTTCAAAGGGAGAAGCACAGAAATACGGTCTCGACCAGATAGAGATAAACGTATCCGCCGCCCAGTTCGATTACGAAAATCCGGCGCAGTTTGCATCGCTTTATATTGACAAATACGGTATTGATCCCAGACAGATCAACCTCGAGATCACGGAAACAGCTGCCGCCAAAAACCACGATATCATGCTTAAGAATATGACCGCCCTGATCGACAGGGGGATAACCTTTTCACTGGACGATTTCGGCACAGGACGCTCCAATATAGATTATTTCGTCAATCTGCCCGTTAAGATAATAAAATTTGACTATACCTTCACCCGCGGCTTCTTCGACAACGAAAAGATAAAACCCGTGCTGACCGGGATGGTCGATATCCTCCACAAGATGGATATGAGCGTCGTGGCAGAGGGTATCGAAACGGAAGAACAGATGAAGGTGATGACAGAGATGGGAGTTGAATACATACAGGGCTACTATTTCTCAAAGCCGATCCCGGAAAACGAGTTCCTGGCCTTCCTTATAAAGAATAATAAATGAATCCCGAAAGCTGTTCCCGGGTACAGGCGCCCGCCTGACAGCTGAACGCACAAAAAAGTCCGTTACCGCCGGTACTCCCGGTCGATAACGGACGTTTTTTAATCCGTTCGGATTATTATCTTCTTAAATCAAAGCTTTGATTTTGCGAGCTCTGCGATATCCTTGAAGCCCTCCGCATCATTTACCGCTATCTCAGCGAGCATCTTGCGGTTGATATCAGCCCCTGCAAGCTTCAGGCCATGCATGAGCCTGCTGTATGTGGTGCCGTTAAGCCTTGCCGCTGCATTGATACGCGCGATCCAGAGCTTACGGAAATCTCTCTTCCTCTGCTTCCTTCCTGCGAAAGCTGATGCAAGGGCGCGCATCACTGACTGCTTTGCAACCCTGTACTGCTTCGACCTTGCTCCCCTGTATCCCTTAGCGAGCTTTAAAACTCTGTT
Source organism: uncultured Lachnospiraceae bacterium (assembly GCA_902782655.1). Classification (GTDB taxonomy): domain Bacteria; phylum Bacillota; class Clostridia; order Lachnospirales; family Lachnospiraceae; genus NK4A144. Next base: position 1,249 of record CACZNY010000139.1, on the reverse strand, counting down.
GTGCTTTTTCCTGGCGTTCAGACCGCCCTTGATTCTTGCCATCTCTCATCCCTCCTCAGATATACGGTAATATCTTCTTCATGTTCTTCACGTTTGACTCATCGACTAATGCGGATTTCCTGAGCGTCCTGATAGTCTTGGGAGACTTCTTTGTGAGAATATGGCGTTTGTATGCCTTGTTCCTCTTCAGCTTTCCGCTTCCGGTAAGTTTGAAGCGCTTTGCTGCCGATCTGTTTGTTTTCATCTTTGGCATGGTTATTTCCCTCCTTAATCTATTTTTTCTCTGCCAGGGTGATCGTCATGGTACGCCCCTCCACCTTCGGAGGCTTGTCCACGACTGCCACATCGCTTAGTGCTTCGGCAAAATCATCCAAAATATATTTGCTGTCCTGCATATGTGCCATCTCCCTGCCGCGGAATCTCAAAGTGACCTTCACGCGGTTTCCCTTGGAGAGGAACTTGCGGGCTGCGCTCATCTTCGTATTGAGATCATTCGTGTCTATATTAGGCGACATCCTGATCTCCTTTATCTCTACTATCTTCTGCTTTTTCCTCGCATCCTTTTCCTTACGGATCTGCTCGTACTTAAACTTCCCGTAATCAACGATCTTGCATACAGGCGGATTGGCATTGGGAGCTATCTTCACAAGATCAAGCTCTGCATCCTCCGCAGCCCTCATGGCATCTGATATGGACATTACTCCGAGCTGCTCACCGTCAGCTCCTATGACACGGACTTCCCTGTCGCGTATCTGATCATTGATAAAATAATCGTTGCTAATCGCTCTTACCTCCACAAAAAAGAAAAACTGCGCAAAGCGCAGTCCTACACAAAGTCCATTAAAAAGATGAACACCTGAAAGCAACCGATATATCCGCCTCAGGGTGAGAGCCTTGCTCTGCTTGATAACTCGTATACGATACTACGGATGCCGGGCTTTGTCAACTGTCAATTCATTCCCGACTTCTTCATGAGTCCCAGGAAATCTCTTATAGGCAGAGTCCTGGAATAGAAATACCCCTGCAGATAGTCGCAGCCCATTACCGAAAGCCGCCTTGCCATATCCTTGGTCTCCACTCCCACGAGCACTATCTTAAGCTTCTGATTCCTGAACATCTCAATGACATCGGGAAGCAGCATAGAGTCATTCTCAAAATAGGAAATGACAAGGGATCTGTCTATCTTCACCATGCTTATGGGAAGCTTCATGATGTTCTCCAGACTCGAAAAACCGCTTCCGTAGCCGTT
>CACZNY010000138.1 GCA_902782655.1 uncultured Lachnospiraceae bacterium | reverse complement strand
TACTCATCAGTTATAGAGCAGCCGTCTGCTCCTATATACTCATCCGGTACAGCCCTTTCCACATTCGCTATCTGGTGAATATCATAGGAAGAAGTACCGCATTCATAAGGTGAATCTCCGTCTCTCTTAAGGATTATCATCTCGCCGGTCTTGCCCTGATCCGCAGCGACTACGGCATCATGTCCTACCTGGAATGCCTCATTTATATCTGTAAGAGAAGCTATATGCGTGCCTGCCCTCTGAAGCGTAGAAAGCTCTACTGCTCTGGTCTTAAGTCCGTATTCAGCCGCGATCTTGTGCGCAAGAGTCGTTGCGGTTCCGCCCATCTGCTTGTGTCCGAATGCATCGACCGGAACAGAATCTGCCTCCAGCTCACATACATATCTGCCGTCAGCAAGCTTAACTCCTTCAGATACGGCAATGACCACTGAGGTTCTTGTTTCAGAAAGGGTCTTTACCTTCTTCATGAACTCATCCATATCAAAGGTTCTCTCGGGAAGATAGATCGCATCGACACCTTCGCAGTCAGGTCCTTTTGCAAGAGCCGCTGATGCCGTAAGCCATCCGGCATTTCTTCCCATTATCTCCACCAGACAGATAGTAGGCTTTTCTGCTCCGAAGGAAGCATTATCTCTTATGACTTCCTTAAGAGATGTTGCTATATATTTTGCAGATGATCCGTATCCTGGGCAGTGATCCGTAATAGGAAGGTCATTATCTATAGTCTTTGGAACACCCATGAACTTTTGTGTTTTGCCATGAGCCGCCGCATAATCGGAAAGCATCTTTACCGTATCCATGGAATCATTGCCACCGGCATAGAAAAGATACTGTATATCATGCTTCTCCATGATCTCAAATACCTTCTCGTAAACATCCTCATGGCCTTCGATCTTCGGCATCTTGAAGCGGCAGCTGCCGAGGAATGCGGAAGGGGTCCTCTTTAAGAGCTCTACTCCCATATCATCTGAAAGATACTGGTCAAGGTCTGTCAGCTTATCCTTCAGGAAGCCTTCTATGCCATGCACCATACCGTATACCTTGTTTACTCCAAGCTTCTTTGCAGCGACATAAACACCTGCAACTGATGAATTGATGACTGCTGTCGGTCCGCCGGACTGTCCTACTACGATGTTTCCTTTCATTGTTTTCTTCTCCTTATATTATAAAATGTCTTACTGCGTTTACACCCGCAATAAGACATTTTATCTTAATAGCTGTTTATTTACAACACCTTTTGACACATGCGCTCTTTACAGGTATGATATCGGATGAGCGCCGATGTTGGAACTGGCAGACAAGCAGGATTTAGGTTCCTGTGTCGCAAGACGTGTGGGTTCAAGTCCCACTCGGCGCATGAGTCAGCATTCCCGGCGCCATACGTGCATGGCGCCTTCTTTTATTTGGTCAGTTTGCTCTGAAGAGCAGTAATCACCTTTGCCAGCTTTTCATGGTCATATTCGCCGTCGCCAAGGCTTATGACTCCTCTTAACGGAGCAAACCTCAATATTTCCTGATACATCTTATCATTAGCCGCATCTGATGCCTTTGTCTTTTCTTTCTTATCTATATGAAGATATGAATTCACAAGAGGCCTTAGGATATCTGCGACCTTCGGATCTCCCATGAGATCCCCAAAGCAGGTGTTTTCTGTGATCACAGGCACACGCTTTATGGTCGACTCTATATTTACCTTCTTTGTATATTTGATATCCCGGCTTGAAGACCCCGCCTCTATCACGTAATCTCCCCCGGCCACATACCAATCCTGCAGCTCCTTATCCCAATAAGAAAAAGCCCTGCTCCCAAGCTCAAAAGTAACAGTTTTTGTCTCTCCCGCCCTGAGGCTTACCTTTTCAAAGGCCTTAAGCTCATGTACCGGTCTCGGTATTCCGTTACGAGGAGGAGCCACATATATCTGAACAACCTCCTTACCTGCCATACGTCCGATATTTGAAACATCTACAGATACGGTCAGCGTATCGGTATCCTTTATCTTCCTCTTTGAAACCTTAAGATTCGAATACTTAAACGTGGTATAGGAAAGTCCGTGCCCGAAAGGAAACAGCACTTCCATATCCCTGGAATCATAATACCTGTATCCCACAAACACCCCTTCGGAGTAATCCACAGTATCCATGTAGCCCGGGAAGTTAAGATAAGAAGGATTGTCCTCCAGCCTCTTCGGAAATGTTTCAGGAAGCCTTCCACAGGGATTCACCTTTCCAAACAGCAGATCATATTCCGCAGTACCCACATTCTGTCCGCCGAGGTACATTTCAAAGATCCCTTTAACCTCACTCTCCCAGGGCATCTCTACAGCTGAACCATTATGAAGCACGACCACCACATTAGGTTGAACCTTAAGTATTTCAGATATAAGCACATTCTGATTCTCGGGCAGCTTCATATCGTTCCTGTCATACCCCTCCGATTCGAATGAATCCGGCAGACCGGCAAATACCACCGCCACGTCACTCTTTTTAGCCGCATTAACTGCCTTGGTGATGAGAGTCCTGTCTATCTCATCCTTATCAAGCTCATATCCATCAGCATATATCAGGTCATGTCCCTTTCCTTTTGCCGCATCCATAAAAGATGTGACCTTATACGAATTGATATGTGAGCTCCCGCCCCCCTGATATCTGGGCGCCTTGGCAAAGCGGCCGATCACCGCAATGGTATCATTCTTATCCAGAGGAAGTATCCCATCCGAATTCTTGAGCAGGATCGCGCTCTCCTCTTCTATCTTACCTGCAAGCTCGTGATCAGCATCTTTATCCCACTTTGTATCCTTCTGTTTCTTAAGCTCGTACTTATCTATCCACCTGAGAATCCTTTCCACTGCCTTGTCTACAGCTTTTTCTGACAGTGTGCCGTTCTGTACAGCCTCTATTATCTCCCTGTCATTTACCCCGTAGGATCCGGGCATCTCAAGATCAAGACCCGCTGCAAGCCCTTTGGATCTGTCGTTCACGGCCCCCCAGTCACTCATGACCACACCGTCAAATCCCCATTCATCGCGGAGGATATCTGTAAGATATTTTTTGTTTTCCGATGCATGGAGACCGTTTATCCTGTTGTACGAGCACATTACTGTCCACGGAGCAGCATTTTTTATAGCGCCCTCAAAAGCCGCAAGGTATATCTCCCTCATGGTTCTCTCATCTACCTTCACGCTTACGGTAAGTCTTCTTGTCTCCTGATTGTTGGCGGTAAAATGCTTGATGGAGGTGCCGACATTCTTACTCTGGACTCCCTTGATAAATGCACCTGCAAGCTCAGTAGTAAGCAGCGGATCCTCGGAAAAGTATTCAAAATTCCTGCCGCAAAGCGGGGAACGTTTAATATTAACTGCCGGTCCCAGAATCGTCGCTACGCTTTCCGACTGGCATTCCGTGCCTATTGCTTTTCCCATCTTCCCTAAAAGAGCTCTGTCAAAAGACGCAGCTGTCGCGCAGGCAGCAGGGAAGCAAACCGCCTTAATGCTCTCAAAGGCTCCGAGATGATCCGGAGACTTAGGCTGTTTCCTGAGACCGTGAGGTCCGTCACTAACCATTATTTCCGGTACCTTTTGGCTCTTCACTGCCTTAGTATGCCAAAAATCCCTTCCAGAGCAGAGAGAGGCTTTTTCCTCGAGTGTCATAGAGCTTATTACCTTCTTATAATCCATGGAACCCCCTTTTTAAATGAATCGGATACTAACATAACAGATGTGACAAATAAAGTATACCACAAATCCTTACCAAATATGATATACTAAATTTGGGTTAAAAAAGATAATCCATGGTTGATTCAGTTTCCTCCAGAAATGAAAGGTCTTTTTCCATGAACATACACGAATCCGCTGAGGACTATCTTGAGGCGATACTTAAGATAAAAGAGCAGAAGGGCAACGTCCGCAGCATAGACATAGCTTCAGAGCTTGGCTTTTCCAAGCCCAGTGTTTCCATAGCCATGAAAAGGCTCAGGGAAAACGGCTATATCAGCATGGACGAAAATAACATGATAATGCTCACAGATAAAGGGCGCAAGGTAGCTACCAGGATCTATACCCGCGAGAGGGAGCTGACTCTTTTTCTCGAAAATCTCGGCGTCAGCACTGAGACTGCAAAAAAGGATGCCTGCAAAATGGAGCACGACCTTTCCGAAGAGACCTTCATTAAGATAGTGGAATATAATCAGAGGACATATTAGACCAGTCCGAAATGCTCACATGCATTCCATATCCCGTCCTGCTCCAAAGCTGTAGTCACATAATCTGCCATGGATTTTGCCTTATCTGAGCCGTTCCCCATGACAATGGCCGTTCCCGCTGCCAGCAGCATTTCCCTGTCATTCATGCTGTCCCCGAAAGCATAGGTATCCTCTATCGGAACTCCCAGCCTGTCACAGATGAACCTTATACCGAAGCCCTTGCTGTGAGGTCTGGGCACCATCTCACATACCGGAAGCTCATGCAGGATAAAGTCATACTCCTCCTGGAATTCATCCCGACACCCCTCTATATCCGCATCCTTCGTATTGCAGGAAAGCTTCTGCATCCTCCAGCTTCCCCATTCAGAGCTTATAGGCTTCAGCCTGTAACCAAGCTCCCGCTTTAGCTTCTGGCCGTACCAGTCGTCCGCAAATTCCTCATCATCCATGTACAGGTATTCTTTTCCCTCAAGCACAGGCTTACAGCCGTATCTTCTTACACCCTCCACTATTTTCAACGCCTTAGCCTTCGGTATTTCAGAATCATAGATTACCTCTTCCCCTAGCTCTATCATGGTTCCGCAGGCTGATATTATACCGTCGAAGCCGATATCCAAAAGCTCCTGGTTTTGTATAAACCCCCTGCTGCGTCCGGAGTTGAGGAATACCATGTCTCCCTTCTCCCTTACCCTCCTTACAGCCCTCTTCGTGCTTTCAGGTATCATGTTTTTCCAGTCCCAGACGGTACCGTCTATATCGAGAAATAATAGTTTCATGTTAATTCAGAAATTCATCTACTCCGTTCGCTATGCCCTTTGCCATCTTCCACTGATAATCATCCGTCGCCATAAGTGCATCCTCTGAGGGGTTTGTCATATAACCGACCTCAACAATGGTAACAGGAACCTGACACCAGTTTATACCGCTCATCGTATCAGTCTCCCATACACGTTCCTTCTTACATCCCGTCGCTGAGACCAGACCATTGAGCACATCAGCCGAAAGTTCCTTGCTTTGGGATGCCAGCGATCCGTTATAAGGATTGGAGGGCGTCTGACATATGGTCATCGCGCCGTTGGCTGAAGAATTGTCAGAACCGTTGGCATGCACCCGGATAAAAGCGTTGGCTCCGGCATTATTGGCCATCTGAGCCCTTTCTGCATTTGTTATATTTACATCGTTCGAGGTTCTGATCATTATCACCTGATAACCACGGCTTTCAAGCTCCTGCTGCAGCTTTAAGGATACGGCCAGTGTCAGCTCATATTCTTTGAGGCCTGTTGCAACACCGCTTGTGCCTCCGGCTACCTTTGTCTTCATTTCACTTGCGCCCGGACCTATGGGTTCTTTACCGGTATTCGCCTTTGACTGATGGCCTGCATCTATAACCACCACCCTTCCGGAACCCGAGACCTTCACCTCCTGCTGCGCAGCCTCCGCTTTTTCCTCAGACTCCTCCGC
>CACZNY010000137.1 GCA_902782655.1 uncultured Lachnospiraceae bacterium | reverse complement strand
CCTACTGCAAGGTTAACCTTTTTATTACCTATCGCCTCTATCATCTGATAGACATTGTAGGAAGGGCTGCGCGGCACCATTAAAAGCACGTCATCCGAAGTCACGCTGTCCCTGTCCGACGCATATGCCGACAGCTTTTTTATCTCGGAATCAAGTACGGAGAGATCTCCGCCCACCCTGTCGACAAGGAGCTTTACGGTCTCTTCCCTTATAAGCTTTCCGTTCCTCTTGAAGTTTGCGGCGATCCACTCCTCGAGCTTCTTTCCCTTAAGGCTTAAGGCCTCGGTATCGAAGCCGGCCTTTTTCGCAGCCTTATATGTCCTCGTTTTCTTATCAACGGCGCTCTCATCAAATATCAGCACCGTATCCGGCGAGGGATTCTCCAGATAATCCGCTATATCATCCGCGGTCTTCTTAAAGAAATTCGAATCCTTGACAAGGATAACCCTTTTTTCCGCCATAAAGGGCATGGTCATGGCCAAAGATACCACCTCGGAAGGATCGGTCTCGCTCCCGGAAAAAACAGAATAATTAAGGCTGTCTCCCGGAGCTGTAAGAGCCTTGACGAGCTGGTTCCTGTAATTCTTCCGGATATAAGCCTCTTCCCCGAAGATCAGATATACGGGAGCAAAGTCCCTCAATTTAACGTCTTTTCTGATATCTCTCAAAGGATATGCCCCCCCTCAGACTCCTTCTTCCTCATCCGTTTCCTCATCCTGCCCGGTATCCTGCAGCTTCAAGGTGGAATCATAGAGCGCACTGTCGTACTCGTGGGTATAGATCCTCACATGATCGCCTATGGCCTGCCAGCCTCCGTGGGCGTAACCGGTACAGCAGATATAGCCTCTCCCGTCCTTGTCCCTTGAATAGCTTACGGCGCAGTTCAGGGATTCCTTCACGAAGCCCGTCTTGCCGCAGAGCACCTCCCCCGTCCCCATCTTATCCTCTATCCTGCGAAGGAACCAGTTTGACACTGTTATCCCGCCGGGATGATAGGAGGTAGAGGTAGTAGTATAGGTATGCCTTGACAGCACCTGAAGGCACAGAGGGTTGTTTACCGCGGCATTCATTATCACTGCGATATCGGAAGCGGTACTGTAGTGATTGTCATCATATATCCCGATGCAGTTCATGAAGTGGGAGGTTTCCCCTATCCCAAGCTCCCTGGCCTTTTCATTCATCATGGCCACGAAGTTTTCCTGATTGCCTGCAGTATACTCCGCAAGACCCATGGCCGCATCAGCGCCGGAGGGAAGTATGGTGCCGTAGAAAAGATCCTCCACCCTCACCCGCTCTCCGGGCGAGAAGCCCACATTGGAGCAGCCGTTGCTGTAGGAGAAGCCCTCTATGGCCTGGCTCATGGTGAATATATCATCAAGATGGCTCTCATCCTCCAGATGCTCTGCCGCCACCAGCACGGTCAGAACCTTGGTCATGGAAGCAGGATACATTTTTTCATGCCCCTGTCTTTCGGCTATTACCCTGTTATCCGAGAGCGAGATCAGGATGGCATACGCCGAATCCGCATCCGGCACTATACTCTCCGTATCCTGATCGGGCACCGTGTTGAGCTCCAGCGGACCGCAGCCCGTGGTAAGAGCCTTCGCTTCCTCCTCCTCGATGGCTTCAAGCTCCTCCTTTGAAAGCTCCGTCATGGCAGGAGGCAGTGCCGGCGAGGCATCCTGCGATACGGGTACGGAGCCCTCCGGTGCCGTATCAGCTCCTTCCTCATAGAGAAGCTCCCTCGCATCCCCCTCAAAGCCTTCATCCGCGTGAGCCTCCCTCGAAGCCTCTGCCTCGAGCACTTTGGCCGCCACGGCTCTTCTTCTGAAATAGGACGCAGCAAAAATAAGAACGCAGGCAAACAGAATAGCCGCTATACTGCCGGCTATGATGAATAAAATGCTTTTTATCCTTCTTTGTCTTTCCTGCTGCCGTCTCCTGTGTTCTTCACGTCTTGCAATGCGCTCCCTGCGCCGCTCCTGGTATTCGGCAGTCTCTTTATCTATATAGTATTCTGACATCCGTTCAAAAAGATATATAAAACTTAAGCTGCAGCGAAAACACCGCAACTTAATAT
>CACZNY010000136.1 GCA_902782655.1 uncultured Lachnospiraceae bacterium | reverse complement strand
CACGGATTACTTCTCCAAAAGCAGTCTCTCGTCCCATACCCGGATTCCCTGTTTTCCTCTTTTGTTCATACACTCTGAAACCAGATTCACCCAACTGGCGCAGTGATCCAGTATAACAGAATCGGATGTTATCACTCGTTCTTTCCCATAGAGAGCCCTATCGACATCACGTCTGATCTGAATATCCAGGCCAAATGAAAATTCTCCGAGTTCCGAAATATCCGCAATTAGAGTTTTCAGCCTTCCCGAATTAGATACCGGCTCATCCAACAGAATATTTATCTTCCCTGCCCCGGCATTCTGCAGTACATCAAACATCAGCCGCACGGCCTCTGTCGTCTCCGGGATCAACCGGTATGTTCCCCGCAGAGCGGCAAGATCACGTACCGTTCCATCCATGCAGCTAAAAAGCAGGGAATCACTAAGCAGCACTTCCAGTGTGATAATTGTATTAAAACCGTCAATCCAGACATCCTGACCGCCCAGATCGTCAAGTGAGACCTGTTTCTTTTTCCGTTCTGAAAGCTGCTGACCGGATGCCACGCTTCTCATAACAGCCAGTCGCTGTCTCTCGGAAAGCATAAAATGATTCCCTACAAAAATAGCAGCCTGTTTCAAATCATATCCTTCATTTAACAGATATAAGATATGCTTAGACGCTTCTTTTAATGTAGGAATAGCCTCCGGTGAGAAGTTCCGCTGATCCTCGGGCACATAGCCGCGCTTTGCGTTCATGTTACTTATCCTCCGTCACCATTCTGCAGATCATTGTTTCCCCTGCCTCCAGAGTATAGCGTGTAGAATAATACTTTCTTTCAAATTCCCGATCCTTGTTGGATCCCATCAGGGAAACATATGTCTTTTCCCCATCATACTTCTCGATATATCCGAGCTTTTTATCAGGGTCTGCCAGCTCACAGGGAAATGCGATCATACCTTTTGCAGTTTCGCCATTGTTCGTTATCTGATACCATTTTGTTGTTCCCTGATAATCCGATTCAGGGCTTCCTGAATATTCAGAAACCGCAAGATCATCCGAATCTCCACATGTAATATGCAGATCACCTTGCTCTATCTGTTTAAATCGCTTTACGGTAAACTTACCGTCTTCATATTCTTCAAAGTATGCGGGATACCTTGAAGGATCTGCATTGTACTCTGCATAAGAATTAAGCATGAACTGTTCTGTATAAGGGGTTGTGACCGGTTTATACTCAGAGTGTACCAGTGATGAATCCGTCCAATCATAAATAGACGCAGCAGATAGCCATGACGCATCGGACAAGTCTACGGAATCCAAGGAGTCCGGATCAAGCCCGTAGGTATATATGAATACATAAATACTCGGAATGCGCTCATCAGCAATCAGATCATCAAATGTCTTTACGTCTTTTCCGACCAAATGCTTGTAATGCCCCTCAGTATATGCCACTACGAGATCCTTCTCATCACTGCGTACGTTCTGAAAGTAAGACGCTATCCTGTCACAAAATTCATCTTCCAGATAATTATCTGTACACTGATCCACTCCCAGGTCTATATCCGCATGAACATAAAACTCTTTGCCATCATACTTCATTTCTACTATACCGGCCTTGCTCTTCTCCCATATGGGAGTCAGCCAGCTGATACCGTCGTTGCTTACTCTGTTGGCTTTCGCTTTGATATCATATTTCTCCTTCACGTACTCTGTTGCCATCCTTTTAAGTCTACGTGTGTGACCCGATGACCCGCATCCGGGAATCAGAGCACAGCCTGCGATAAGAATAAGTGTCAGACCAACTAGTTTATTCATGAATATTCCTCTTTTATTATAATATTTTACTGATTTATCACAATGCACCCTTGGGGCAGTTTCTGACACATTCCATACAAAGAATGCATTCTGTACCATTTTCTCTCTTTCTGGAATTGTCTGTTATATCCACATTCATCGGACATACCCTCTTGCATTTTCCACACGAAATACATTTGTCCTTATCACATTTTACTCGAAACAACGAATAATAACTCATAGGTTTTAGAAATACAGTAATCGGACAGATATACTTACAAAATGCCCGATTATCCTTCAACACGATCGCCAGCGCAATGCCGACAATGTAATAAAGCATATTACCGACAATAAATGCCCAGAACATAATGCGTTCAATATTTCCGACCTTCGCCAAAAAGAGTGCCGCTACAAATATCAAAGATGCAGCAAATGTAATATATCTGATCCATCCAATTCTTTTCCTCGGGCCGGTCGGAATCTTATATGGAAGAAAATCAAGTACCATAGCTGTCCAGCAGGCATATCCGCACCAGCCTCTGCCAAACAACAACGGACCAAAGATTTTGGCGACGGCATAATGGATCGTTGCTGCTTCGAACACACCAGTGAACAGGTAATACCAGAATCCCTCAATCTGCATATTTTCATTACAGATTATCCCAAGGTAAACCAGCATATACAGACCGACCAGCAGCTGTACTATCCGCCTTGCATATTTGTAGTTCCTGATAAACAGAATCATGCCCAGCGAAATCGAGATGCCGATATAGCTAAAATTAAACAGATAAAACAGGTTGTCCTTCGTCAGCCATAGTGTCACTGCTATCGTTTCAAAAATTGCAAGCATTATGACAGGCAATAAATATTTTCCTTTTTGCATCAATGCCTACCTCTTCATTTTAATATATATTTACTTCTATAGTAATAGTATCACAAATTATGAGCCTTATTAATTGTTATCATCACATTTCATGTTTCTCTTTCCGGCTGCTTTAAATTTAGGGCAATTTTTTAACAAAACAGAGAAGGAAGATGGCGCCATTCCGAATACCGTTCCTTTTGAATCCATGCCGGGAGATCCGAATGACAAAGGGATGCCGGCAGGCTCCT
>CACZNY010000135.1 GCA_902782655.1 uncultured Lachnospiraceae bacterium | reverse complement strand
CCAGCAGGTTCTGTCGGAAAAGGAGGACTTCTAAATGCCAAAGGAGTATAGAACGATACAAGAGGTAGCAGGTCCTCTGATGCTCGTCCGTGATGTCGAGAATGTCACCTATGATGAGCTGGGAGAGATCGAGCTTATGAATGGTGAAAAGCGCCGCTGCAAGGTTTTGGAGATTGATGACGGCAATGCGCTTGTTCAGCTTTTTGAAAATTCCACAGGTCTTAACCTTGAAAGCTCAAAGGTCAGGTTCCTGGGACGTACCATGGAGCTCGGAGTGTCCGAGGATATGCTCTCCCGGGTCTTTGACGGACTGGGACGCCCTATAGATAACGGCCCCGAGATCCTTCCGGATGAAAGAAGGGATGTTAACGGACTTCCCATGAATCCTGCAGCAAGGGCATACCCTGAGGAATTCATTCAAACCGGAGTCTCAGCAATAGACGGTCTGAATACACTGGTAAGAGGACAGAAGCTTCCCATATTCTCAGCTTCCGGACTTCCCCACGCAAAGCTTGCGGCACAGATAGCCCGTCAGGCAAAGGTTCGCGGTACAGACGAGCAATTCGCCGTTGTATTCGCAGCCATGGGTATCACCTTCGAGGAATCAAATGATTTCGTTGAGTCCTTCCGTGAGACCGGAGCCATCGACAGGACAGTGCTTTTTATGAACCTTGCCAATGACCCTGCTGTAGAACGTATAGCAACACCTCGTATGGCCCTTACCGCGGCAGAATACCTTGCTTTTGAAAAGGGCATGCATGTCCTTGTCATCCTTACCGATATCACGAACTATGCTGATGCGCTGCGAGAGGTTTCAGCTGCACGTAAAGAGGTTCCGGGCCGTAGAGGATATCCCGGATATATGTACACTGATCTTGCTTCTCTTTATGAAAGAGCAGGCCGTCAGAAGGGCAGGAAGGGCTCGATCACAATGATCCCCATCCTTACAATGCCTGAGGATGATAAGACGCATCCTATCCCTGACCTTACGGGATATATCACCGAGGGACAGATCATTCTTTCCCGTGATCTTTACAGAAGAGGAATCGAGCCGCCCATAGACGTGCTCCCTTCTCTTTCGAGACTTAAGGATAAGGGTATCGGCCAGGGTAAGACCAGGGCTGATCATGCCAATACAATGAATCAGCTTTTTGCAGCCTACGCCAGAGGCAAGGACGCAAAGGAGCTGATGATGATCCTCGGTGAGGCAGCTCTTACAGAGATCGACAAGCTGTATGCGAAATTCGCAGATGAATTCGAGCAGCAGTATATTAATCAGGGCTACCGCGCGGACAGGAGCATAGAAGAAACTCTTGATATAGGCTGGGATCTTCTTAGAATCCTGCCTCGTACAGAGCTGAAGCGTATCAAGGATGAATTCCTTGATAAGTACTACACCAAATAAGGAGCTTTAAATGGCAAATAAAACTGTAACAGCTACCAGAATGGAGCTGACAAGGCTTAAGAGGAAGCTCGTGACCACCAGACGTGGTCACAAGCTCCTTAAGGATAAGCGGGACGAGCTTATGAGACAGTTCCTTATCATGGTTCGTGAGAACATGGCTCTCCGCAAAAAGGTAGAAGCCGGTCTTAATGCAGCCAATAAAAACTTCGTGCTTGCCAAATCCACTATGAGTGAAGAGGCTGTTAATGTTGCCTTCATGACGCCCAAGCAGGAGGTTTCTCTGGAGGTTTCCGAAAAGAATATCATGAGTGTTGATATACCGGTTTTCGAATACAAGACCCGTACATCTGATCCCAATGATATTTATTCTTATGGCTTCGCTTTTACTTCATCGGATCTGGATGATGCAGTAAGGAGTCTGTCAGATCTGCTTCCTGATATGCTGAAGCTTGCAGAGATAGAAAAGGCCTGTCAGCTGATGGCTGCCGAGATTGAAAAAACCCGGCGCCGCGTCAATGCTCTTGAGCATGTGATAATCCCCGAGACAGAGGCCGGAATAAAAATGATCTCTATGAAGCTGGACGAGAATGAAAGAAGTACGCAGATCAGACTTATGAAGGTCAAGGATATGCTTCTTGAAGAAGCGCATCACTATAGTGAGAAGGAGGCCTGAAGCAGTTGACCGGCAGGGAATACGATAATAATGCTCCTGTCCTTTACAGGAAAAGGCTGATACCGGATGAATGCGTCCTTTTGGAGGATGACGAGATCATATATATGGACAGTGATATCATCGTCACTAAATGGAAGACGCTCCGTCCGAAGCCGCAGCTTGATCACGGATACTCCTGCTATTTTCTGAAAAAAAATTTCAAGGTCAGCAAATTTCTTCTTTCTGATGACAGCCTTCTTTACTGGTACTGTGACATCATGGATCATACCTATGACAACGAGGGTGATGAGTATGTATTCAGGGATCTTCTGGCTGATGTTATCGTTTATCCTGACGGCTTCGTAAAGGTCGTTGACCTTGATGAATTTGAAGAAGCCCTGGATAAGGAGCTGCTCACCGGAGATGAGGTAAAAAAAGCCCTCCGCTCCCTTGATTCACTGCTCCGCATCATTTATGACGGAAAGTTTTCCGAGCTTCAAAAAGAGATAGAAGACCGTATAGAAAAAGCCTGACCTCCCGGTCAGGCTTTTTTTCACTCTTCAGATTTTTTGCTGCTGCTCTCTTCTTCCTCGGCCTTCTTTTTTTCCGCTTCTTCCTCTTCTTTCTTTTTCTCTTCCTCTTCTTCCTTCTTCTTTTCCTCTTCCTCTTTCTTCTTCTCTTCCTCCTCAGCCTTCTTCTTTTCCTCTTCGGCTGCTTTCTTTTTCTCAGCTTCCTCTTCTGCCTTCTTTTTCGCTGCAGCTTCCTCTTCTTCAGCCTTTTCCCTTGCAGCTTCTTCCTTCTGTCTCTTTCTTTCAGCCTCTTCTTCCTTTTTCTTTGCTTCAGCCTCTTCGTCAGCCTCCTTGCTTGCTGTTTCAGACGCTGCGGCCTCAGAAGCCTTCTTTGACCCGGAAGCATCTCCCTCCAGAGACTCCTCCACTGTGCCGTATCCGGACGCTACTCCGGTCCAGTACAGGTAGAATACATGATGACCGATTATAGTGCCCTTTATACCGGGCACAACCGTTCTGAAGAAAAGACAGTTGCCTATATTATTAGCTCCGGCAAGAACCTCATCAGCGGCCTTATAGCAGGTACTGTTGGCTCCTTCGGCAAGCCTTATTGCAAGTCTTCCGGATCTTACCGGCTGGAACTGCATAGGCTGGTATACGACTCCCGCTATTGTATTAGGAAATGCTCCGCTCCTTACCCGGTTCATTATTACCGCACCTACCGCTATCTTTCCCGCATAGGGCTCTCCACCGGCCTCACACTGTATTATTGCTGCCAGAAGATCTCTGTCACCTGAACCTATTGAAACCTCCGAGAGATCGCGGAACGCCATCTTCTCAGATTTTTTGGCCAAAGCCTCCTCTTCCTTCAGTTTTGTTTTCAATGAAGCAAGGGTGCTCTGACTCGCGACAAGCTTTGCCTCATATTCAAGTGCTTCTCTTTCCTTTTCAGAGATGGCACCTGCATAGCTTACGAGACTGTTTTCCGTGCTGTCCGCCAGCTCCTCAAGATCTCCTATCTCCTTTTCTTTCTGATCATACAGCTCCTGAAGCTCCTGATCCTCTTCCACCAGTCTGTCCTTTTTCTCCTGAGCATCTTGCATAAGGCTCTGGAGTCGTTCCATCATCTTTTCATCATAATCATTCATTCTCGCGATATACGCAGCCTTGTTCAAAAAACCTGCCATGCTTCCGGAGTTGAATATCAGATCATATATATCATTGGAACCGGTCTCATATATGGTACGAATTCTGGCCTTTATAAAACGGTATTGTTCATCTGCCTGCTCTACCGCGCTTTCATACTCCTGCTCGATATCACTTATTTCCTGCTCTTTAGCGGCTATCTGCTCCTCGATATCTCCCATTTCCTCGGATTTTGTGTCGATCTGCTCATTCAGGTTATTCAGGCTTTTCTGAATAGCCTCCTGGGAGTCCTTAAGCTGATCCAGAGTATCCTGTGCCTGCCCGAGCTGTTTCTTTGTAGTCTGCTGTTCCTTTTCTACCTGTTTGATCTCATCCGAAGTGCTGGTAGCCATAACGCTTACCGAAGGCAGCACAAGACTCATCACAACCATTGTGCACATAAGTTGTAACAGCTTCTTTCTCATAGCTCGATGACCACCTTTCTTCCGCTGTTGCCATATCTCCTGTATGTTACCCCTGCAGAATCAAACATTCTTTTAGACGCTATTGTAGACGGCGTATCTGCATATTTATCTGACTCATATACTATATGTCTTATCCCCGTCTGTATTATAGCCTTTGCGCATTCATTGCAGGGGAATAAGGTCACGTACAGTGTCGCTCCCAGAAGAGAGGTATTACCTCCTCTGAAATTCAGTATTGCATTCAGCTCGGCATGAGTCACATAGGTATACTTCACGGAAAGCTCATCGCCTTCTCTCGCCCAGGGATATTCATCATCGGAGCATCCGCTCGGAAATCCGTTATAGCCCATGGAAAGTATCCTGTGATCCTCGCTCACTATACATGCGCCGACCTGGGAATTAGGATCCTTGGAGCGCTCGGCTGTAAGCTTCGCTACTCCCATGAAATACTCATCCCAGGAAATATGATCCTCTCTTTTTTTTGTTGCTTTTTCAGACATCTTCCTCAATGCCCTTGATCCTGCGCACATGCCTCTCACCGGAAGAAAAACCGGTATCAAGAAATACATCGCATATTTCCTCTGCCAGCCCGTATCCCACTATATTAGCTCCCAGTGCCAGTACATTTGCGTCATTATGAAGCCTTGTCATCTTTGCCATAAGTCCATTCGTGCAGACAGCAGCCCGAACTCCCGGTATCCTGTTTGCCGCTATTGATATTCCAATCCCGGTAGTGCAGATCACTATGCCTCTGTCAGCATTGCCGTCTGCCACTGCATGACCTACAGCCTTGCCATAGGAAGGATAGTCTACGGAATCCGTACTGTCACATCCGAAATCACTTATCTCATGCCCCAGTTCCTTAAGATGAGGTATCAGCTTCATCTTTAATTCATATCCGCCATGATCACATCCAATCGCTATCTTCAATTTAACACTCCTCCTTTATCTCGTGAATACTGTTCCCGGAGGCCCTCAAAAGCCTGTCCATAATGGCTTCCCCAAGCCTCGGGGTATCAAAGCTCTCACTATATATATATTCGACGCCGGCATCATCGAGCTCACGCAGTACGGCAAAAAGCCTGTGAGCTATCATATCCTCATCCCTGAGACTTCCTATATCCTTTACAATAGCGCCTTCGTATCTGTCCTTATTCTCATGAGCAGCTATAACTGCCGTAATATAACCGTCTCTCTCTCTCTCCCTTACCAGACGGTTTATCTCATTTGCAACCCCTTCCGTATTCCCCCGTACTATCGTCAGCCTGCCCTTAGGGGCATAGTGCCTGTACTTCATGCCGGGCGCCTTCGGATGCTCTTTGGCCGTGGCTTCTCCCTCTGCCCTGTCTATGCCATCAAGCACTTCCTTAAGCATTTGCGTATTGATATATCCCTGCCTCAGAATACAGGGCGGCTTCACTGTCATATCCACTATGGTGGACTCAAGGCCTATTCCGACTTCGCCTCCGTCTATTATCATCTCAACCCGGCCGTCAAGATCCTCCATACAGTGAGCCGCTGTCGTACAGCTGGGTCTGCCAGAAACATTTGCGGAGGGAGCCGCTATGAATCCCCCAGATGCCAGTATGAATTCCTGCGCTATCTTATTGACAGGAAACCTGACTGCAACCGTTTCGAGCCCTCCTGTAGTCTCACGGGGCACTATGTCCTTTTTATGAAATATCATAGTGAGAGGTCCCGGCCAGAAACGCTCCGCCAGCTTATACGCTTCTTCAGGTATATCCCCTGCGATCGTATCAATATCTTCAAGTCTTGCTATATGCACTATCAAAGGATTGTCTGAGGGTCGGCCTTTTGCCGCATATATTCGCTTAGCCGAGGCAGGATCAAGTGCATTTCCGGCAAGTCCGTACACTGTCTCAGTGGGTATCGCCACAAGCCCTCCTGCCTTTATTATCCCGGCAGCCTCTTCCATAACCTTCCGGTCTGCCACCGGATCTCCCACAGCCTTTACAACCCTGGTGATCATATCTTACTCATCATCTTATGACGCCGGCGGATAATATGAGACTATCGTATCCCATATATCCGGGGTTTCCTGCGTCAGCTTCCAAAACCCTGCTCCCCCCAGATCATGGGCAGTCATTACGGCAAGCTTGGAGGAAATGCTCTCTGCATCCTCAAGCCAAATGCTGTACGTTACACCATTCTTTTCAAACGAGGCACGGTTTTGGCAGGTATCCGCATCCCATTCCGCCTTCACTCCATTATCAGCCAGAAATGTATTGGCCTCATTCATGCCCAGGCTCTCACAGGATAATGAACCCTCTTCATAAGCCCATTTTCTTGTATAGAACGGGATCGCATTTATTACCTGCTCCGCCGGAACTTCCTTTAAGGTATCCTCTATTCCCTGTGTTACGAAACCGAGTGAAGCCACTGAGCCTGCCTCGTCGGAAATCGCCGTATGTTCGTCATATCCCATTATCAGTACGTAATCTGCTACCCTTCCCTGGATATCCCTTCTGTAAAAGTCCGTATAATCCTGCGGAACGTAATTATCCACTGAAAGAACCAGATTATTTGCCCTCGTATATATGGAAAGCTCCCTTAGAAACTGAGCAAAATCATCTCCTGTTTCGCCCTGAAGCTGCTCAAAATCGATATTGATCCCATCCAGGCCATACTCAAGCGCTTTATTTATAAGATTCTGTTCCAGAGCCATACGCTTTGAGGTATTTGACAGCACTTCATTTGAATCCGTATCCTGGTTGAAGTTATCCACTACCCCCCATACCTCATAGCCCATTTCATGTGCGGCTGAAACATACTCTTTGCTTCCGATATCAGCTAATCCGCCCTCTGTCCCCATCATGGAAAACCATGTAGGCGCTATGACATTCATCCCCTTTGTTGGAGCAGCGGCCTCCCTAAGGTAGCTGTTTGCATCCGCTACCGACACATTATGAAATCCGAGAACTATTTTATGATCCCGCAGATTCTTTTTATAAGAGTTATCTGCCTCATCTCCGCCTTCACAGGAAACAGTACTGCTGTCCCGATCCTCTCCCAGATACCTGATCTCCGCATATCCCGTAATTGCCTGATACCTGATCTCCGCCCAGTCATCATTCTCCTGGATAACCTGTATCTCGTCACCCTTATCAAGCTCTGCCAGTATGGCCGATTTTTTGTCCGCCGACTGCCTGAGTTTTGTCTCCTTCTCTACCTCAGCCAGTGTGATCTCCTCCGACTTTGTCACCACATCTATCCTCGAAGGCTTTTCATACATCTCATATGACATTGCTACAAACCGGTTCAGAAAGGGAAGCGATATATATACTGTATCATCAGCGATATAATCAGTGCCCTGCGCTCCTTCTACGATATTTGTCGCTCCCGTTACCAGAAGATGTCCCTCGAGGCTGTCATAATAAAAATTGTCATACAGGGAATTGGCAAAGCTTAGCGGCACATAGGGTGTTTCATTTTGTATAAAAGCCTTCTCCTCCCTTATTTCACCGTCAACAATAAGTATAGTCCCGTCATCGGCCGTCACGCCGAAATACTCCGACAGATCGGCTTTTTCTCCTGATCCGCCAACCTCCTTAAAAAGTCCGGTACCCAACAGGATCAAGGCTACTGCCGCAACCACCACACCTGCTCCTGCAAGCGGGAGCATTGAATGCCTGCTTCCATGATTTCTTCTGCCGCCGGATCTCCCTCGTCTCCGGTCATACCTGTCATCAATATCCCTGTATCTTGCAGCGTCCTCTCTCTCGTAACGCCTTGCTCTTTCTCTTTTACGTCTCTCCGTTTCCCGGCTTTCCCGCATCAGAATCTCCAATAATGTGCAATTCTCTATAACTGGATAATGATATCACACCTTATGTTAACTTTCAATATTAT
>CACZNY010000134.1 GCA_902782655.1 uncultured Lachnospiraceae bacterium | reverse complement strand
TTGATGTCCACGGCTCCTCCGTTCGAGGTCATCTCGTCCATCATATTGAGAGCCACCACCATCGGGATATTCAGCTCTATAAGCTGCATGGTAAGATACATATTACGCTCAATGTTAGTGGCGTCCACTATATTGATGATGGCAGCAGGCTTTTCATCCAGGACGAAATTCCTGGACACCAGCTCCTCGCTGCTGTAGGGAGACATGGAATAAATACCCGGAAGATCGGTCACCATGGTATCAGGGTGTCTTCTGATGGGACCGTCCTTCCTGTCCACCGTGACTCCCGGGAAATTGCCCACGTGCTGGTTTGATCCGGTAAGCTGGTTGAAAAGAGTGGTCTTGCCGCTGTTCTGATTGCCCACGAGGGCGAAGGTCAGGATCGTACCGTCGGGCAGAGGATTCTCATCCTTTTTGGAGTGAAAACGTCCCTCCTCTCCAAGTCCCGGATGCTCCTTCCTGCTCCTTCGCCTGCTCCTGCTCTGATGATCCCTGGCTTCTGTCTCCCTTATCTTTATCTTCTCCGCATCGGCAAGGCGCAGGGTAAGCTCGTAGCCATGTATCCGAAGCTCCATGGGATCTCCCATGGGAGCGAACCTTATGGTCGTGACCTCAGCTCCCGGTATGACTCCCATATCCAGGAAATGCTGCCTCAAAGCCCCCTCTCCGCCTACGCTCTCTATGGCGGCGCTGTGTCCTATCTCAAGCTCATTAAGTGTCATTCTTCCTCGCTTCCGGCCCTGTCTATCTCTTTCAATTCCTCATCGGAGAATTCAGTATTATCCAGGGCTTTTATATTTGCCGTTATCTGCGAAGGCTTTGAGGCTCCGATAAGGACCGAGGTTATCTCCTCCTGGCGCAGAAGCCATGCAAGCGCCATCTCAGGCAGAAGCTGCCCCCTCTTAACGGCGATATCATTAAGGGCTTTGACCTTCTTCATGGTAAGCTCATCAAGCTTTGATTCATTTAAGAACCTGCCGTCGGTCTTCATCCTGCTGTCATCGGGGATGCCGTTTATGTATTTCCCGGAAAGAAGCCCCTGCGCGAGAGGCGAGAAGCAGATGATACCCTTGCCGAGCTTTTTCGCGGTCTGCTTCAGCCCGTTCATCTCAATGGTGCGGTCAAGGATGCTGTAGCGGTTCTGATTGATGACGAAGGGCACATCGAGCCTTTCAAGGATGGCCGAGGCCTCCAGAAGATGATCCCCGTCATAGTTTGAAAGCCCTGCATATAAGGCCTTGCCGCTCCTTACTATCTGCGCCAGGGCGCCCATGGTCTCTTCAAGGGGCGTATCGGGATCCATGCGGTGATGATAGAAAATATCCACATAATCAAGCCCCATCCTCTCCAGGGACTGATCAAGGCTTGCGATGAGATACTTCCTGCTTCCCCAGTTGCCGTAAGGTCCCGGCCACATATCGTAGCCGGCCTTGGTGGAGATGATAAGCTCATCACGGTAAGCGCCGAAATGCTCCTTAAGGATCTTTCCGAAATTCCTCTCCGCGCTCCCGTATTCCGGGCCGTAATTATTCGCAAGATCGAAGTGCGTGATGCCGTTATCAAAGGCCGTGAAACACATCTGCTCCATATTGGAGTAGTCTCCCGTATCTCCGAAATTATGCCACAGTCCCAAAGACAGGGCGGGAAGCTTAAGCCCGCTCCTGCCGCAGCGGTTATATTTCATTGTCTCGTATCTGTCGTCTTTTGCTTTATACAATGTGCTACCTCCTGTTTGAGAATAATATCCGTTCTTCCTGCTTTCTGCCTGCGCCATGCTTCGGTGCAGTTTTTTCTGGCAGGCTGCAAAAAATGTCTGCCGCAGGGTGCATTTCCCGAAGCTTGGGCACGGTCAGCTACAGTATACCACAATTGCCCCCTCCACTGCTTATATGGGATGAGCAAAATTACTCCATCCGCTCTTCGTTCCGGCCGCGCTGTCCAAAAGCCTCTCCACTCCCTTCCAAAAAGCATTTTACATCCTCTGAATAGTTGATTATAATGGATAGGCTCGCAAAAAAGGCGGGCAGACAGGGGGTTATTGATATGTCAGAAAGAAAAGTCGGAACAGTATCAAGGGGCATCAGATGCCCTATAATCCGCAAAGGAGACGACCTTGCGGCTGTCGTCACAAGCTCTGTATTAGAGGCTGCCGAGGCTGAGGGCTTCGAGATAAGGGACAGGGATGTCATCTCCGTCACCGAGTCAGTGGTAGCAAGATCACAGGGTAATTACTGCACGGTGGACGATATCGCCAAAGACGTAAAGGCCAAGCTCGGCGGAGGCACGGTGGGTGTCATCTTTCCCATCCTTTCAAGGAACAGGTTCGCCATCTGCTTAAGAGGCATTGCAAAGGGCTGCAAAAAGATCGTCCTCATGCTCTCCTACCCTTCAGACGAGGTAGGCAACTGCCTGGTAAGCCTTGACAAGATAGACGAGGCAGGAGTGAATCCCTACAGCGACGTGCTCTCTCTTGAGAAATACCGTGAGCTCTTCGGAGAGAATAAACACGAGTTCACCGGAGTGGACTATGTCTCTTATTACGGTGAGCTTATAAAGGAGTGCGGCTGCGAGGTGGAGATAGTATTTGCCAATCAGCCTAAAGCCATCCTTGATTACACGAAGGACATTATAAACTGCGATATACATACGAGAGCAAGGACAAAGAGGATACTGAAGGACGGCGGCGCCGGGAAGGTCTTCGGCCTTGACGAGATAATGAATGCGCCCGTGGACGGAAGCGGCTGCAATGAAAAATACGGTCTCTTAGGCTCAAACAAGGCCACCGAGGATCAGGTGAAGCTCTTCCCCAGAGAGTGTAAGGAGCTGGTGCTTGCCATCCAGAAGAATATCCTCGATAAGACGGGAAAGCATGTAGAGGTGATGGTATACGGAGACGGAGCCTTCAAGGATCCCCAGGGCAAGATCTGGGAGCTTGCCGATCCAGTGGTATCTCCCGCCTTCACCGACGGCCTCATCGGCACACCCAATGAATTAAAGCTGAAATACCTTGCGGACAATGACTTCGCCCACCTTTCAGGTGAGGAATTAAAGAAGGCCATCTCCGAAAGCATCAGGGCGAAGGACAAGGATCTGGTAGGCAAGATGGCAAGCGAGGGTACGACCCCGAGACAGCTCACCGACCTTATCGGCTCTCTCTGCGACCTGACCTCCGGCTCAGGCGACAAGGGCACCCCGCTAGTCCTGGTTCAGGGCTACTTCGACAACTACACGAACTGATCTGCCGGTATCCGATGCCATAAATATCACATGGCCGGAATATCAGACATAAAGGGTGCCCCGGACTGCCGGGGCACCCTTATTTAAGCCTTATTTAAGCCGGTCAGCCGGGTGCTTGCATATGGCGACTTCCAACGGCCGCTCAAAAACGCATCAGTGGCCGGCGAGCCCCGCAGAATGCAGTGCTCTACTTGCGCGCGGCGACTATATCCAAAAGATAGTGGGGTGTAAAGAACTTGTCCATGAACTGGTAGTAGCCGACCAG
>CACZNY010000133.1 GCA_902782655.1 uncultured Lachnospiraceae bacterium | reverse complement strand
GAGGAAGCAAAGACAGAAGAGGCGGCTCCTGCGGATGCAGCAGCTCCTGAGGCAGAGGAAACAAAGACAGAGGAGGATAAGTAAAAATGGCTAAGCTTACAAAAGAAGAAATCATTGATGCTATAAAGGAGCTCACCGTTCTCGAGCTCAACGATCTCGTAAAGGCTTGCGAGGAGGAATTTGGCGTGTCTGCAGCAGCAGGCGTAGTAGTAGCGGCAGGCGGCGCAGCAGCAGGCGGTGCGGCAGCAGCAGAGGAGAAGACCGAGTTTGATGTAGAGCTCACAGAGGTCGGACCTAACAAGATCAAGGTTATAAAGGTAGTCCGTGAGGTTACCGGTCTTGGACTTAAGGAAGCTAAGGATCTCGTAGAGGGTGCGCCCAAGGTACTGAAAGAGGCGGCAGACAAGGCTTCAGCTGATGATATCAAGGCTAAGCTCGAGGCAGAGGGAGCAAAGATAACCCTTAAGTAATCAAAAATAATTGTTGACTTTATAAGAAAGCTTGTGTTACCATGTAGATTGCACTCTTGTGGCGGCACGGGCTTTCTTTGCCTTTAAATTCCTTGGCAAAGCCAGTATTTAAGCCTGTTGCAGGAGTCGCGGAACTGTCGTTCGTACTTAATTTCATGGGGTGATAGCTTAATGGAAAAGAACAGGATTTATCCGGTCTACAGTGGAAAGAACTTGAGAATGAGCTTCCAGAGACAAAAAGAAGTGTTGGAAATGCCGAATCTCATAGACGTCCAAAAGTCCTCTTATGGCTGGTTTATCAACGAGGGCCTGAAAGAGGCATTTGAGGATATTTCTCCTATAAATGATTATAGCGGAAATCTGTCCATGGAGTTTGTTGATTACCAGTTCAATAAGGAAAAGGTAAAATACAGCATAGAGGAATGCAAAGCAAGAGATGCCACATATTCTGCGCCCCTTGAGGTTACGGTAAGACTGTACAATGCTTCTAAACCGGAGGCTGATAATACGGAGCAGAAAATTTTTATGGGAGATCTTCCCATAATGACCGACACGGGTACCTTTGTCATAAACGGTGCGGAACGTGTCATTGTATCGCAGCTTGTCAGGTCTCCCGGTATATATTATGGTATCGACCATGATAAGTTCGGTAAGAAGCTGTATTCCTGCCAGGTGATCCCCAACAGAGGTGCATGGCTTGAATATGAGACCGATTCCAATGATGTATTCTATGTTCACGTCGATCGTACCAGAAAGGTGCCGGTGACTGTACTTCTTCGTGCTCTGGGTCTTGGTACCAATCAGGAGATCCTTGATATGTTCGGGGATGAGCCCAAGATCATAGCGTCATTTACAAAGGATCCCGGAGAGAATGTCCGGGACGGTCTGCTTGAGCTCTATAAGAAGATACGTCCGGGCGAGCCTCTTGCAGAGGAGAGTGCGCGTACTCTTATAGAAGGTATGTTCTTTGATGCGAGAAGATATGACCTTGCGAAGGTCGGGCGTTATAAATTCAATAAGAAGCTTTCATTCAGGAACCGTATCTCGGGGCAGATCCTCGCAGAGGATGTGCTTGATCCGGCTACCGGTGAGGTTATAAAGCTTTCCGGAAAGAACGGGCTTGCGGCAAAGGCCGGAACAGTGGTCACGAGAGAGCTTGCGGATGAGATACAGAACAGTGCTGTAGAGAGCGTTCTGATCCAGACGGAAAAGAGAAATGTGAAGATCCTCTCTTCCATGATGGTGGATATCAATCATTATATTGAATTCCCCAAGGGGGAGAGTGCTAAGGATTACGGCGTGACGGAGCTGGTTTATTATCCTGCGCTTGAAAAGCTGATGGAGGAGAATGATACTCCTGAGGCGCTGAAGGATGCCATAAGGCATAACATATCTGAGCTGATACCGAAGCATGTGACCCGCGAGGACATCTTTGCTTCCGTAAATTACAATATGCATCTGGAGTATGAGATCGGCAATAAGGACGATATTGATCATCTGGGAAACCGAAGGATCAGGGCTGTGGGTGAGCTGCTTCAGAATCAGTACAGGATAGGTCTTTCCAGATTGGAGAGAGTTGTCCGCGAGAGAATGACCACCCAGGATATAACCACCGTGACGGCTCAGCAGCTTATCAATATCAAGCCTGTAACGGCAGCTGTCAAGGAGTTCTTTGGTTCTTCACAGCTTTCACAGTTTATGGATCAGAACAATCCGCTGGGAGAGCTTACGCATAAGAGAAGGCTTTCTGCATTGGGACCCGGTGGCTTGTCAAGGGATCGTGCCGGCATGGAGGTCAGGGATATCCATTATTCCCACTACGGACGTATGTGTCCTGTAGAGACACCTGAAGGACCTAACATCGGTCTTATTAACTCACTTGCCTGCTACGCAAGGATAAATGAGTATGGATTCGTAGAATCTCCTTACAGAAAAGTGGATCATAAGGATCCGGAGAATCCGATAGTTACCGATGAGGTTGTCTACATGACGGCCGATGAAGAGGATAATTACCATGTGGCACAGGCTTCAGAGCCGCTGGATGCAGAAGGGCATTTCGTGAACCACATGGTTTCCGGAAGATTTAAGGATGAGACACAGCAGTACGAGAAGAGCATGTTTGATTACATGGACGTTTCTCCGAGACAGGTCTTTTCCGTGGCTACTACTCTGGTGCCTTTCCTGCAGAACGATGACCCTACGCGTGCGCTTATGGGATCGAACATGCAGAGACAGGCGGTGCCGCTTTTAAAGACGGAGGCACCCATCATCGGTACCGGTATGGAAGCTAAGGCTGCGGTAGACTCAGGCGTATGTCTTTTGGCAGATAAGCCCGGAACAGTTTTGTTCTCGCAGAGCGATTTGATAAAGGTAGCAAATGATGACGGGACTAAGACGGATTATAAGCTGTCCAAATTCATGAGATCCAATCAGTCAAACTGCTACAACCAGAGACCCATAGTGGTCAAGGGACAGCATATTGAGGCGGGAGAGGTCATAGCTGACGGCCCCTCAACATCAAACGGTGAGCTTGCCTTAGGAAAGAATCCGCTTATCGGATTCATGACCTGGGAGGGATATAACTATGAGGACGCGGTGCTTATCAGTGAGCGTCTTGTGAGGGACGATGTATTTACCTCTATCAATATTGAGGAGTATGAATGCGAGTCCAGAGATACCAAGCTTGGACCCGAGGAAATCACCAGAGATGTCCCGGGCGTCGGTGAAGAGGCGTTAAAGGATCTTGATGAAAACGGGATCATCCGTATAGGTGCTGAGGTGAGAGCGGGAGATATCCTTGTGGGTAAGGTTACTCCGAAGGGAGAGACAGAGCTTACGGCAGAGGAAAGACTGCTCAGGGCGATATTTGGTGAGAAAGCAAGAGAAGTCAGGGATACTTCACTGAAGGTTCCTCACGGTGAGTACGGTATTGTCGTGGATGCCAAGGTATTCACGAGAGAAGCCGGAGACGAGCTTTCACCCGGAGTGAACAAGGCAGTCCGTATCTATATCGCACAGAAGAGAAAGATCGGCGTGGGAGATAAGATGGCCGGACGCCATGGCAACAAGGGTGTGTGTTCAAGGGTTCTCCCTATCGAGGATATGCCGTATCTGCCTAACGGAAGACCGCTTGATATAGTCCTTAATCCTTTGGGCGTGCCTTCGCGTATGAATATAGGCCAGATACTTGAGATCCACCTTTCGCTTGCAGCAGCTGCACTCGGGTTTAAGATATCGACACCTGTTTTTGACGGTGCGAATGAGGTAGATATAGAAGATGCGCTTGAGCTGGCAAACGACTATGTAAACAGCGAGTGGGAAGACTTTGAAAAGAAATATAAGGATATCCTGCTTCCCGAGGTCATGGAGTTCCTGTCTGAAAACCGTGATCACAGGGAGGAATGGAAAGGCGTTGAGATAAGCAGGGACGGAAAGGTCAGACTGAGAGACGGCCGCACCGGAGAATACTTTGACAATGCCGTAACCATTGGACATATGCATTATCTCAAACTGCATCACATGGTTGATGATAAGATCCATGCAAGATCCACCGGTCCTTATTCTCTGGTGACACAGCAGCCGCTGGGAGGCAAGGCACAGTTCGGCGGACAGCGATTCGGAGAGATGGAGGTATGGGCTTTGGAGGCATACGGTGCAGCCTATACTTTACAGGAGATATTGACAGTTAAATCCGATGATGTGATAGGGCGTGTGAAGACATATGAAGCGATCATAAAGGGTGAGAATATACCTGAGCCCGGAATACCGGAGTCCTTCAAGGTACTTCTGAAGGAATTACAGTCTCTGGGACTGGATGTACGTGTGCTTAAGGATGACGGTACAGAGGTAGAGATCGCGGAAACAGCGGAGTTCGGTGATACGGATATGCGTCATATCCTGGATGATGACAGATTCTACGGCGGAAGCAGAGAGGATGAGTTCAGGGACAACGGGTTTACCACCCAGGAATTTGACGGAGAAACGGGAACTCTGGAGACGGTGGAGGATGACGAGGAGCCTTATATCGATGAGGAATCCTACGTTGACGAGGAGCCGGCAGAGACATCCGCAACAGAATAAACGGATAAAAATATCATCAGCATTGCCATGAGAGGAGCTATCAAATGCCTGAAATGATTAACAGACAGACAGATAAATATGAGCCGTTGACCTTTGACGCGATACGGATAGGGCTCGCAAGCCCTGAGAAGATCCGCGAGTGGTCTCACGGGGAGGTAAAAAAGCCCGAGACCATAAACTACAGAACCCTTAAACCTGAGCCGGACGGTCTTTTCTGCGAAAGGATTTTCGGGCCGACGAAGGACTGGGAGTGTCACTGCGGAAAGTATAAGAAGATCAGGTACAAAGGCGTCATCTGCGACAAGTGCGGAGTAGAGGTCACAAAAGCTTCGGTTCGTCGTGAAAGGATGGGACACATAGAGCTTGCGGCACCGGTTTCACATATCTGGTACTTCAAGGGGATACCAAGCAGGATGGGGCTGATACTTGATCTTTCTCCGAGGATATTGGAGAGGGTGCTTTATTTTGCTTCATATATTGTCCTTGATCCCGGAGAGACTGATCTTGAGTACAAGCAGATCCTTACCGAGCAGGAATATCAGAAAGCAAGGGAAGACTACGGCTATAAGTTCCGCGTAGGCATGGGCGCTGAAGCTGTAAAAGAGCTTCTTCAGAGTATAGACCTTAATAAGGAATCCGACGAGCTCAGGGAGGAGCTGGAGAACGCTACGGGACAGAAGAGAGCCAGGATAGTCAAGAGGCTTGAGGTTGTGGAGGCCTTTAGGGAGTCCGGCAACGAGCCTGCATGGATGGTTCTTGACTGTATGCCGGTCATTCCTCCGGATCTCAGACCTATGGTACAGCTTGATGGCGGAAGGTTTGCCACCTCTGATCTAAATGATCTTTACAGAAGGATAATAAACAGAAATAACAGACTGCAGAAGCTGCTTGAGCTTGGAACGCCTGATATCATCGTCCGTAATGAGAAGAGGATGCTGCAGGAGGCTGTAGATGCCCTGATTGACAACGGGCGCAGAGGCAGACCTGTTACCGGTCCAGGCAACCGTCCTTTAAAATCTCTTTCAGATATGCTGAAAGGTAAGGGTGGACGCTTCAGACAGAACCTTCTTGGAAAGAGAGTTGACTACTCCGGACGTTCCGTTATCGTCGTAGGACCCGAGCTTAAGATATGGCAGTGCGGTCTTCCCAAGGAAATGGCTATAGAACTGTTCAAGCCCTTTGTCATGAAAGAGCTGGTGTCAAACGGCACCTCACATAATATTAAGAATGCAAAAAAAATGGTCGAGCGCCTCGATCCCGAGGTATGGGATGTGCTCGAGAAGGTTATACATGAGCACCCGGTCATGCTGAACCGTGCTCCTACGCTTCACAGACTTGGTATACAGGCTTTTGAGCCGGTGCTGGTAGAGGGTAAGGCTATCAAGCTGCATCCCCTTGCATGCACCCCTTTCAATGCCGACTTTGACGGAGACCAGATGGCGGTTCACCTTCCGCTTTCCGTGGAGGCTCAGGCAGAAAGCCGTTTCCTCATGCTTATGCCCAATAACCTGCTGAAGCCTGCAGACGGCGGGCCGGTGAATGTGCCTACTCAGGATATGGTGCTGGGCTGCTATTACCTTACTCAGGTCCGGGAGGGAGAGCCCGGCGAGGGTAAAAAATTCAAGAGCGTGAGTGAGGCTATTCTTGCGCATGAAAACGGTATAATCACTCTTCATTCAAAAATAGGGGTGATGATATCCCGCAGGATCGACAAGAAGGTGCAGAGCGGTATCGTGGAATCCACTCTCGGAAGGTTTTTATTCAATGAGATAGTGCCTCAGGATCTCGGCTTTGTTGACAGATCCGTAAAGGGCAATGAGCTCGCGCTTGAAATAGACTTTCTTGTCGGAAAAAAGAAGCTTAAGCAGATAATAACCAAGGTCATCAATACTCATGGAGCTATAAAGACGGCTGAGGTGCTGGATCATATTAAGGATATGGGATACCATTATTCCACTATTGCAGCCATGAGTGTTTCCATCTCGGACATGACTGTTCCTTCAGAGAAGCAGGAGCTGCTTGACAAAGCTCAGGATCAGGTGGACAGGATTTCAAGGAATTACAAGAGAGGTCTC
>CACZNY010000132.1 GCA_902782655.1 uncultured Lachnospiraceae bacterium | reverse complement strand
CTGACGCTTTTTTCGCAGATGCCAGCAAGGATGTGCTCATGGTACATGCAAGGGCGGGAAGGCAGGTTACGGATCCTGTCAATATCCGCTATCTCATGGAGAACGGGGATTCAAACGCCGACCGGGTGGAGATATTCGCGGAGAAGGGCAGCAGCATCACTGTCATCATGGATTATTCATCGTCAAGGCTTGACGCTAAGGGCTTCTTCGGAGTACAGACAAAGATACACGTGGGCGAGGAAGCAAGCGTCCATCTTGTGAAGGTAAATCTTCTGGGCTCGGGCTTCCTTTGTCTTGATGATACGGGTGTAAGGATAGAAGAGAGAGGAAGCTTTGACATCACCCAGATGAGGCTTGGAGGGGGCAGGGATTATGTGGGAGTCTCAGCGGATCTTGCGGGATACAGGGCCTCCTTCAACGGCGATACTGCTTACCTCTGTCTTGGTGTCAAGAGGCTTGACATGAATTATTACATTGCACATCACGGCAGGCGTTCTGATTCCTCCCTTCAGGTGAAGGGAGCGTTAAGAGACGAGGCGGAGAAGAGCTTCAGGGGAACCATAGACCTTATACGAGGAGCAAAGGGAGCCTGCGGGCACGAGCTTGAGGATGTGCTGCTTCTTTCACGCGGAGTAGTGAATAAGACCCTGCCCGTGATACTCTGCGATGAGGAGGATGTGGAGGGCACACACGGAGCCTCAATAGGAAGGCTGTCCCAGGATATGCTCTACTATATGCAGACCAGGGGGCTTGAAAAGCGCGAGGCCGAGCTCCTTATGACCAGGGCAAAGCTGAATTCCGTGAGAAATCTCATAAAGGATGATAAGACCCACGGACGCATTCAATACTATATGGAGGAGGTTTTCAAATGAATCCTTATAAAAAGGACTTTCCGGTTTTTGATAATAAACCCTGCGTATATCTTGACTCAGCCGCTACAGCGCAAAGACCCTCGGCGGTCATTGAAGCAGAGAAGTATTTCTATGAGAATATGAACGCCAATCCCTTAAGAGGGCTCTATGAGCTTTCCATGGCGGCTACAGATGCCTATGCGGAGGCGAGAAGCTGTGTCAGGGATTTCATAAATGCCTCGGAGGACGCAGAGGTCATATTTACAAGGAATACCACGGAGTCCATTAATCTCGTGGCATACAGCTATGGTCTTAATTTCATTCATAAGGGTGATGTGATAGTGACCACAGTGATGGAGCATCATTCAAACATGCTTCCCTGGCAGATGGTGGCGGAGCGCACCGGTGCCAGGCTTGTATACCTGGAGCCGGAAAGAGACGGTTCTTTTGCAGAGGAAGAGCTTAATAAAAAGATCACGAAGAAATGTGCCCTTTTAGCAGTCGCGCAGGTTTCAAATGTGCTCGGCTGCGTGAACCCGATAAAGGAGCTTGCGGACAGAGTGCATAAAAACGGAGGGGTGATAGTGGTGGACGGCGCCCAGTCAGCGCCCCATATGAAGGTGGATGTAAGGGAAATGGATGTGGATTTCTTTGCCCTGTCCGGTCATAAGCTGATGGCTCCCTTCGGCATAGGAGCGCTATACGGAAAGAGGGAGCTCCTTGAAAAAATGCCGCCCTTCCTTACCGGCGGTGAGATGATAGAATATGTACGTCTTGACGGTGCGACCTGGGCGGAGCTTCCCCACAAATTTGAGGCGGGGACAGTGAATCCCGCTGGGGCATACGCCTTAAAGGCTGCCATAGAATACCTTCAGGGGGTCGGCTTTGATTATATAAGAAAGACCGAGGATGCGCTGGTTTCAAGGATGTTTGAGGAGTTTGAGAGACTTCCTTATATGCATATTTACGGCTCACCCGAGCCCGGGAAGCATACGGGGATAGTTTCGTTTGCGATAGAAGGAGTCCATCCTCATGATATAGCTTCCATCCTCGATGCTGACAGGGTGGATATCCGTGCAGGGCATCACTGCGCCCAGCCGCTGATGGACTATCTGGGCGTCGGAAACACCGCCAGAGCCTCTCTTTATCTCTACAACGACGATGAAGACATAGACGCCTTCATCACATCGATCAAGAAAGTCAGGAAGACAGTAGGCTATGAGGACTGAGGCTGCAGTTCAGTGATCAGCCATAACGGGAAATAATAAGGGCTGCAGCAAGACTGACTCCGGGGAAAGTTGAAGTGCTTTTTATTGGACAGTATTTATAATGCTGTAATCTTTGTGTACCGGAAGTCAGTGGATTGGAGTAAAGACAGATGACTAAGGATTT
>CACZNY010000131.1 GCA_902782655.1 uncultured Lachnospiraceae bacterium | reverse complement strand
TATAAGCTTGTTTCCGGAAAAGCTGACTGGGAGTCATCCGGTTCCATACGCGATATGATCGTAGATTACTTCAGACAGAATTCGCCTGTGGATCCTGAAATATATAATAACTGGAGGATCACAGGCATCGATCTTTCAACAGATGATCCGAGACGAAAGGAGATCATAGATCATATAAATGACGGAAGCCTTCCCCCGCCCGTTAACAGCAGCTACAACCTCAAAGACTATGATTCACTCATAGCGGAGGCGAAGGGCGGCGCCGCAGCGAAGCTAAGACCCGACTGAGGCGGATTCCTCAGGATATGAACGGAGTCGATCAGATGATTTAAGAAGCGTTATCAGAGGAGGATGGAAATAAGATGAAACGGAAAAAAGGTTTGGCGGGAATGATATTCATGGCAGCCATGTCATTGGCTCTTTGCGCCTGCGGAGGAAGCGGAGATCCGTCAGGCAGTAAAGGCGGGGATGCGGCAGATGTAAATACCGAGGTTTCGGGCAAGGTCGTAATATATACCTCGATGTATGAGGATATAATCGACAATATGCAGGATAAGCTTGAAGAGGTCTTTCCGAATGTTGAGGTGGAGTTTTTTCAGGGCGGATCAGGCACTATCCAGTCAAAGGTTACGGCAGAGATGAAGTCGGGCAGGCTTGGCTGTGATATTCTGATGGTTGCAGAGCCTTCCTATTCGCTGGAGCTTAAGGAAAAGAATATCCTGCATGCACATGATTTTGCGGATAAGGATAAGCTGGTTTTTGATTATGATCCGGAGGGTTATTGGTATCCTGTCCGCGTATGTAATATGGTACTTGCCTATAATCCGGAAAAAAATGACATATCAGCGCTGCCTAAGTCTTTGAAGGAATTTGCGGAGGATAAATCCATGAAGGGCAGGCTTTCCATGAGCAATCCTCTTACATCCGGAACTGCGTTTTCATCAGTCGTGGGACTTCTTGACAGGTACGGTGAGGATTATTTCAAAGCACTGGGAGAGCAGGATGTGGCTATAGAGTCCGGTTCGGTGGCACTCACCAAGCTGGAGACTGGAGAGTGCAGCGAGATCATGGTCCTGGAGGAGTCGGTACTTAAGAAAAGAGAGGAAGAGGGATCGTCTCTGGAGGTGATCTATCCTGAGGATGGCAGCATACCCGTGCCTTCTCCGATCATGATAATAGATGAGAAATACAGTGCCAATTCAAACATTGAGGCTGCCGAAGCCATAGAGGATTTTTATCTTTCACCGGAGGGACAGAAGCTGATAGTAAACGGCTGGATGTACGGTGTCAGAAGTGATGTGAAGGATACGCCTTATGACGGGAAGGAGCTGTCAGAGGTCCTTAAGAATATTATTTCCGTTGACTGGGAGAAATGCTATAAGGAGAGAGATACGATCCGTACCATGTTTGAGGAATATGTGACTGTTCCTGCAGAATAAGGGTCGATCATACCTTGGCAGACAGGACAGATACAAAATTCCATATCGATCCAAAATGGTTTTTTATACTGGCTATCATAGCGTTCCTCCTGATATTTCAGGTCTTTCCGCTGATCTATCTTGTGCTCCGCGCTTTTTTTTCATCAGGGCATTTTACTTTGGAGGGCTTCAGCCGGATATACTCATACCCCCTGAACCGGCTTTGTCTGAAGAATACGCTGGTAACATCCGCACTTTCCATGGTTTTCGGGGTATGCATCGCGATCCCTCTCGCGTGGCTTGTCGAAAGGACAAATATGTACGCAAAGGGCTTTTTCCGGACTCTGTTTGTTACGACCTATATGGTTCCTCCCTATGTCGGAGCAATGGCATGGTTAAGGCTTTTAAATCCCAGTGTGGGTATACTGAATGCTTTTATCAGGGAACTCTTCGGGCTTGACAGCATGCCCTTTAATATTTATTCCACAGGCGGACTTGTGTGGGTGCTTACGACCTTTTATTATCCGTATGCCTTTATTACTATCTCACGGGCCATGGAACATATGGATCCTTCTCTGGAGGAGGCTTCACGCATATCCGGGGCATCCCCGCTAAAAACTCTTTTTACTGTGACTCTTCCTCTCATGATGCCCTCTGTCATAGCGTCGGCTCTCCTTGTATTTGTGGCGGCTGCATCCTGCTATGGGATACCCTCTATCATAGGAACCCCGGGAAAGATATATACAGTGACTACCCGTATTGTTGATTATGTTTATGTCGGATCTGAGGAGGGGCTCTCGGATGCGACATCTCTGGCAGTATTTCTCATGCTGCTGACATTTGTTATTCTGTATATTTCCAATTTGGTAGTTGGAAAAAAAGACTATATAACTGTTACAGGCAAATCAGTCCGGCCTGCTGTCGTAGATCTCGGCAGATGGCGCATACCTGTCACGGTAATGGTCGCCTTGTTTGCTGTAGTTATTGTAGTCATACCGTTTGTCACTGTATTTGCGGCTTCTTTTACATTGAACATGGGCAGGTCTGTATTTTATCCCGGAAATTTCACATCCAGGTACTGGGGGATCATCACTTCGAGAAAATCTATAATAAGATCAGCCATGAACAGTGTTACCGCTGCGGTGCTCGCTGCAACGCTCGGTATGATCGTCTGTCTGATAATGGCTTATCTGCTGAAGCGCACCAGGGTCATTGGCAGAAATATACCTGATTTCCTGATCGCTGCAGGCTCCGGTACGCCGAGTGTCGTCATAGCTCTGGCGCTTATCATGACGATGTCGGGGAGATTCGGAATAAACATTTACAATACCATGGCAATAATGGTGATCGCATATATGATCAAATACATGCTTATGGGGATGAGGACGGTTGCGGCGGCTTTTTCGCAGATGAGCTCTGATCTGGAGGAAGCAGCCTGCGTCAGCGGCGCGGGATGGATCAGACGTGTGAAGGATATTATATTTCCGTTGACAGCGCCATCGATCGCGGCAGGGTGGTTTCTCATTTTTATCCCCTGCTTTTATGAGCTTACGATGTCAAACCTGCTTTACTCTGACAGGACAAAAACACTGGGAGTGGAGCTGTATCTTTATCAGACCTATCACAGTCAGCAGACAGCATCTGCACTGGCCTGCGGTATTCTGATACTTATTATTGTTTTGAATATTGTCATGAGAAAACTCACTAAAGGCAGGTTTTCGATTTAGAAAGAGGCGTTATGTCAACCATTAAGTTAAATCACGTAGCAAAGCGGTTTGGCGATAATACTATCCTGAAGGATTTCTCCGCTGACTTTGAGGATGGGAAATTCGTTACGCTTTTGGGTCCGTCCGGATGCGGCAAGACGACGATGCTCAGGATGATCGCAGGCTTTGAGAAGCCAAGCAGCGGAGAGATATTGATAGACGATATGACGGTAAGCGGAGAGGGGGTATTCGTGCCTCCGGAGAGAAGAGAAATCGGTATGGTCTTTCAGTCATATGCGGTCTGGCCGCACATGAATGTGTTTGAGAATGTGGCCTACCCGCTGAAGATCAGGAAAATGAATAAGAATGAGATCAGAAACAGGGTAGAGGAAACCCTGAAGATCGTACACATGGAGGAGTACGCCGGCAGGATGCCATCCGAGCTCTCCGGCGGACAGCAGCAGAGGGTGGCTCTGGGAAGAGCTCTCGCCGCTGAGCCTAAGGTCCTGCTTCTTGATGAACCGCTGTCTAATCTTGATGCAAGGCTGAGAGAGGATATGAGGTTTGAGATCAAGGATATCCAGCAGCGTCTTAAGATGACTGTAGTGTATGTGACTCACGATCAGAGCGAAGCAATGACAATGTCTGATGTCTTATATGTTATAAACGACGGAGTTACAGAGCAGTCCGGAAGACCGATCGATATATTCCGTGATCCTGCGAAGGGCTTTGTCGAAAACTTCATAGGCAGGGTTAATATTTTTTCGGGAGAGGCGCAGGAGGGCAGGATAAGACTTGACGGTACGGATCAGTACATCGGATATAACGGCAGGCTGAGGGGCAGCATAGATGTTGCGATCCGTCCGGACGATATTTACGTCATATCTCCTGATGGGAGGATGGCAGGTGCAAAGCAGGCGGATGAGTGAATGAAAACGGACAGGCATAAAAGCCGCCAGGGATAAATTCGCTGATGAGACCCCGGATCGTTGTCATATAAAAAAAGGAGCCGGCAGACGCCGGCTCCGTAGAATTCTTACAGGTCGTAATACATGGCGAATTCCGCAGGATGCGGGATCTTTGAGATCTGCTCCAGATCCTTTCTTTCCAGCAGGATGAGCTGCTGCAGGAGCCTTTCGGGGAAAACGCCTCCTTCGGTAAGGAAAGCGTGATCCTTTTCAAGGGCATCGAGAGCCTCTCCGAGATTCTTCGGAAGACCGGATATCTTGGCCTTTTCCTCGTCGGACAGCTCGTAGAGATTGAAATCATAGGGACCCCAGCCCTTTGCGTGGGGATCGATCTTATTCCTTATCCCGTCAAGTCCCGCCATCAGTATCGCGGAGTAGGCGTAATAGGGATTGCAGGTGGCATCAGGATTCCTTAGCTCGAATCTCTTTGTCTCCGGCGTCTTGGCATAGGCTGGTATCCTTATGACCGCACTCCTGTTTGCCATGGCATAGCCTATGGTGACGGGGGCTTCGAAGCCCGGGACCAGCCTTTTGTATGAGTTGGTGGAGGGGTTGGTGATCGCGCAGAGGGCCCCGGCATGTGTCAGAAGCCCGCCCATGAAATAGTGTGCCGTGTCACTGAGCTGCGCATATTTATCAGCATCGTAGAATACCGGCTTTCCTTCCTTAAAGAGGTGCATATGCACATGCATGCCGCTTCCGGCTTCGTTTGCGAGGGGCTTGGGCATGAAGGTTGCGGTACAGCCGTTTTCGATGGCTTCATTTTTTATCACGTATTTTGCCGACATGGTATCATCCGCGAGCTTAAGCATATCGCCGAGCTCGACCTCTATCTCCATCTGTCCGCAGCCGCCTACCTCATGATGATGATACTTGACGTCTATGCCCCAGTCCGCCATCGCAAGGCACATCCTGGATCTTAAGGAATCATGGATATCCTGCGGGAGCGTTGTATGATAGCCCTTGCCATGCGGTATCTGGAAGCCGTAGTTATTATCATCACAGGCTCCTGCCCAGGGCGCCTGCCTGGTATATACCTCGGAAGCCACGGTGCCGCCGCTTATCTCATGGTTTACCTGATCGAAGATATAGAACTCGTATTCAGGACCTAT
The DNA here is from genome assembly GCA_902782655.1 of uncultured Lachnospiraceae bacterium. GTDB lineage: Bacteria > Bacillota > Clostridia > Lachnospirales > Lachnospiraceae > NK4A144. The sequence goes on along the minus strand of CACZNY010000131.1, from coordinate 267 downwards.
CTTCATCTCATCCGCGATGCCCAGTTCCTTCATATAATCAAGAGCGCGTATCGCCACATTCCTGGGATACTGGTCAAAGGGGCGGTTTTCGGGAAGATCAATGATCCGTACATCCCCTATCATTGAAAGAGTGGGTATCTCTGTATAAGTGTCTATTACCGCGGAATCAAGGACGGGAACGAAGACCATGTCGCTGTTTTCGATGGGGGCATAGCCGTAATTTGAGCCGTCAAAGCCGATGCCATGCTCCATAGTCCCTTCATTAAG
>CACZNY010000130.1 GCA_902782655.1 uncultured Lachnospiraceae bacterium | reverse complement strand
GCCGTCACGTCTGCTCCGCCGGCTCCGAAGAGGAAATAATTCGCCGGCTCGGAAATAATTATGTAAACCAAGGACAAAACCGATACTATGATGAGGGCCGGAGTAATGCACCGCCTTAAAAGAGCCCTTCTGTCCACCGGCTCCGGCTTATCCCCCCCTGCCATGCCCTTCGAGTAATAATATCTTATATACGACTGGTCAAGCCCCATTACAGCAAAGATATATATGACCATGACGGCAGTCTCAAACATGCCGGTCTTGCCGTATTCACCGGCAGGAAGGATGCGTGTAAGCAGCGGCGTCTGGATGAAGCCCAGGAGCAGGACCACGAAGTTCCCGTAGAAATAGGACATGAATCCGCCGGATCTCTTCTCACGAGTACTCATCATAAAGCCTCACATGCCTGTCTATGTATTTGTCCTCCGTGAAATTATCCAGATAGCGTCTGTAGAAGTACTCCTGCTGTCTTGCAAGCTCCTCCCTGTCTTCCATCAGCCTTTTGACGGCACGGATCCCCTTATCCATATCCTCTTTTGTATAAAGGTTCTCCTTAAGCCCCACTACCTCGGGCAGTCCGCCCACGGCAGTGGATACTACGGCGCATTTCCGGCTCATAGCCTCCACTGCGGCCTTGCCGAAGGATTCAAAGCAGCTCGTCATCAGAAAGATATCCACGCCGTAATAAAAATCCGACATCTGCTCCTGACTGAAATTCAGGTGATGCTCAAGCTTCTCCTCCCCCACGGCCTTTGCGATGCGCTCTAAGATTATGTCAACCTTTTCATCATCACCCTTTTCAAAGGTTGAAAGTACAATGGAAACCTTAAAATCCAGGCCGCAGGCCGAAAGAGCCTCTATAAAGCTGCAGGCAAAGGGCCAGTCCTTCTCCTCGCAGATGCGTCCAGCAAGCCCTATGACCGGCCTGTCCCCGTCTGAAAGCACTCTCCGCTTAGCCGGGTCATATACGCCGAAGTATTTCTCCGAAATGGTATTGCTGATGACACATACGGGTCTGATATCAGAGCCCTTAAGCCAGAGCGTTTTATTATATTCCGTAGTGGTTATCATCATGGCGGAAGCCCTGAGTACAGGATCCATGAAAAGCCTGCTCCGCTTCCTGTAGCCGAACATAAGCCCTCTTTCTGTAAAAACATAGGGTATATCCCTGAAATGCTTCCTTATGAAGCCATAGGTGATGAGAGATTCCTGCATCTCTATATGGATAAGGTCAGGTTTTTCTTCCCTTATTATGATATCAAAGGCTCTTATCCTTATGGCAAGATTCTTAAGCCTGCTCTCCCCCATCGGATATTCCCTTATCTCAAACGGGTAGTCATCTCCCTCATGGTCGATGAGAGCCGGGCAGATCACTACCGGCCTGTAGCCGTACTCCGGATGGCGGGCAAGACCCTCACACACTGAAAGTGTGGACATCTGAGCCCCTCCGGGCAGATCTATGGGATATTCCATAAGATAAACGATCTTCTTCATGATTGGTCAAAAAACCCCTGTCCTGCCATTATCCTCTGCGGTCATACCAGTTTTCGTAAACGATCTCAGCCCTGCTGAGGGGACCTTCATCAAAAAAATAGCTTCTTCCCGCCAAAAGCCTGTCAGAGACGGTGATAAGACGGGAGGCGGCAGTTTTCGGATTCCAGAGCTCCTGCATCTGCTCATAGGCCCGCTGCCCCATCCTTTCGGCTCCTTTGGCATCCTTAAGGCAGGCCGTAAGCTTTTTTGAAAGGCTTCCCGCGTCACCTGACCTGAATACATACCCTGTCCTGCCATCCTCTATAAGGAAGGGCGTGGCGCCGGCCTTGGATGTGGCTATCACCGCACAGCCTGCGGCAAGCCCCTCATATATGACAGATCCCCACCCCTCAAGCTTATTGGAGGTGCAGACATAGATATCGGCCCCGGCCATCTCCTCCCGGGTCTCCTCCGGAGAAAGATATCCCATGAATACCGTCCGTTCCGAAAGACCGGACTCCGACACCATCTCCTTAAGATGCTTCTCCTCCTCCCCCTCTCCGACTATCTCAAGGTCAAAATCAAAGCCCTCATCCCTGGCTTTTGCAGCCGCTTTTATCAGAAGATCAGCCCGCTTCAGCTTCAGGAATCTGCCGCACCACAATATTTTGATCCGGTCACTTTGCCCTTTGAGTGCAGAAAGCTCCTTCCAGCTTCTTTGCTCGGGAAAGGGGAAATAGCCGAATTTATAGCATTTGTCCCTGTATGAGTTTAAAAGGAACTTATAATCAGATGAAACAAAAGCTCCGGCGCATAAACAATATATAGATTTTTCCCTGTTGGAAATATGGTTTACATAAAACTTTTTTGCCAGATAAGGCACGAAGATCTTCCATCGCCCCTCCTTCAGAGGACGCTCCGAATATCTGAAGATCAGCCGGTCAAGGAGCAGTCTTTCCCTTATGTACCTCTCGGGAGCGGTGCCAATGACGACCACCTCGGATTCCCTGGCAAGCGTAAGAGCCAGGCTCTCATTCTCCGCAGACTCGTAGCTCCTTAAAACGTAGGGCGGGATCTTCTCCTTTCCCCAGCCCATTTTCGACCTGAAGTCCTCCATGGGCTCGGTTTCCACGAAGCGAAAGCCCTCCCCGAGCCTTGCGAAAAGCTCGTCACAGAGAGCCTTCTGATGGTGGTTGAAATAGTTGGAAAAGAATGTCAGCGTCTTTATCATCCGAATTTCGCTCCAAGATATTTTATGACCTCAAAGATCACACACTCAATTATGTAAACCTTGCTGTAGCCGTTATGACGGTATACCTCATACCTTCTTGCCACCCTTTCCGGGATCTCCTTCAAAGGAATGGTTGAGGATACGCCTCCCATGGTAAAATCAGCCAGAAGCTC
>CACZNY010000129.1 GCA_902782655.1 uncultured Lachnospiraceae bacterium | reverse complement strand
CAGCATTTCCCTGATATGTTTTTGAAACCTGTGCTTGACGAAAAGAAGCGGGAATGATATTGTATTATTAGCACTCCAAAGAGACGAGTGCTAATCGCGTTTATGATAGGAGAGATTTTTTATGGCAGTTCTACCAATTTATAATATTCTCGCTCTGCCGGATTGCAATATTTATTTTAAGAACGATTTTTTCAGCAAAACGGCAGGACGTGAACCTCAGTCTGATGACAGGGTAACGCTTATTGTTCAAAAGGAAAACATAACCAGGGACGATTTTGAAAACGACTCATTTTATCCGATCGGGCTTTCCGGAATTATTACTGAGGTGAGTTCGAACGGGTATTTTATCGTACATACCAGATCAAGGGTTAATATCGATGAGGTTACGGTTTATCATGACAAATCGATTGATATAAATATCTCTAAAAGAGAAGATATTGACGATGCTGATAAAGAGCTTACATCCAGGAAACTGAAAGAGATAAAAGCGTCTTTATCAAAATATGCCGAGAATTTCCAATGGGTAGCGGCGACCAGGGCGTATATTGCCCAGTGGACAAGCCTTGCGGAGATCGCCTCCGCCATGAGCCCCTGGATTATGAATTCAAATGATGAAAGGTATGCTCTTCTTGCCGAGGACTCCACTGCGAAAAGGAATGAGATGCTGGAGAAGCTCATATATGAGAATCTTGAGATGACCAGGATAGATAATGAGGCAAAAAGCGCCCAGGAGGCTGATTATCAAAAGATATACCGTGAAAACGCCATAAAGAAGCAGATGGATTATCTCCAGAAGGAGCTTGACGAGATGCATCCTGAGGAGATATCCGATATCAGAAGGCTGGAGATAAAACTGAATGAATCAGAGATGAATGAAACTGCAAGAAAAGAGGCGACCAAGCTTTTAAGGCGCTTAAAGCAGGAGGGACAGGCATCTCAGGAGTCAGGTATGCTGCTTGATTACCTTGATTTTCTCATCGGCCTGCCCTGGAAAAAACAAAAGTTCAGAAAGATATCACTGGATGATGCAAGGAAGATACTGGACAGGGATCATTACGGGCTGAAGAAGACGAAAAGAAGGATAATAGAGCAGATAGCAGTGATGAATCTGAAAAAGGAGCAGTCCGGATCGATCATCTGCTTCGTGGGAGCTCCGGGAACCGGGAAGACATCCATAGCCTCATCCATTGCGAAAGCCCTGAAGCGTAAATATGTGAGGGTATCTCTTGGCGGGGTGAGAGATGAAGCAGACATAAGGGGGCACAGAAGGACATATATCGGCTCCATGCCCGGTCGTATCATGGACGGCATAAGCAAGGCAGGTGCATCCAATCCTGTGATGGTGCTGGATGAGATAGACAAGCTCTCGGTAAGCTATAACGGAGATCCTGCGGCGGCTCTGCTGGAGGTTCTGGATCCTGAACAGAACAACAGCTTTACAGATCATTATCTGAATGTGCCTTACGATCTGTCTGATGTTTTGTTTATATGCACCGCAAACAGCCTTGATACCATACCGGAGCCTTTGTTAAACCGTATGGAGGTCATACAGTTCAATGGATATACTCCCATTGAAAAGTACCAGATAGCCAGGAAGCATCTGATACCAAAGGCGATGAAGGATGTGGGTATCAAATCCAGGAACCTCGATATCCCGGACGATGCCCTGAATACTATCATATCTGATTATACAAGAGAAGCGGGAGTCAGAGGTCTGAAGAAAAGAGTTGATACTCTTTGCCGCTCGGTGGCCGTAAAGATAGTTGAGGGTAATGGAAAAAGCCTGAAGGTTGAGACGGATGCGTTGAGGGAGCTTCTTGATATGACTCCCATCCCTCATGATATTGTCGAGGAAAAGGCTGCTCCCGGAGTGGTCACCGGTCTTGCCTGGACTCAGGCAGGGGGTGAGATCCTGTTTATTGAAACGCTGCTCACCAGAGGCAAGGGCAATGTAACGATCACGGGTCAGCTGGGAGATGTAATGAAGGAATCTGTACAGATAGCACTATCCCTGGTGAAATCCATGTATCCTGCCAGGGCAGCAGAGTTTGACAGAAATGACCTTCATATCCACGTGCCGGACGGAGCGACACCTAAGGACGGACCTTCAGCGGGGATAACCCTTACAACAGCACTTGCTTCGCTTATAAATGAAAAACCGGTGGATCCCAGGATCTGCATGACAGGCGAGATATCACTTGAAGGCAGGGTAAAGCCGATAGGAGGGCTTCCCGAAAAGCTTATGGCTGCCCAAAGAGCGGGATGTACCAGGGCACTGATCCCGGTTGATAATGAAGGCGATCTGAAGGATGTGGCAGATGAGGTAAAAGAAGCGCTTGAGATAATACCGGTCAGAGATGTCACTGAGGTATTGAAACTTACAGGTATCAGGGCACCGCGAAAGAAATCACAGACTGCGTCAAAAAGAAAGGGACGGAAATAAAAAATGCCGCAACGACATATATCGTTGCGGCATTATCATGGGACCGTGCGGGCTCGAACCGCAGACCTCCTGCACGTCAAGCAGACGCTCTCCCAGCTGAGCTACGACCCCGCATGACCACTAAAGTATAATACATCGTTTTAAAGCAGGCAAGATGTTTTTGTAACTGATCAGAGCAGCTGCGCTTTTTAATAATAAGCCTTGCAATTCAGGAATGGTATGTGTATAATATCTTTCGTTGCACTAATATGATGGGCTGTCGCCAAGCGGTAAGGCAACGGACTCTGACTCCGTCACTTCGAAGGTTCGAATCCTTCCAGCCCAGGTAAAAGCCT
>CACZNY010000128.1 GCA_902782655.1 uncultured Lachnospiraceae bacterium | reverse complement strand
TCCAGTATGCTAACTGCGTCCCCTGTACAAGCTCCCCGTTCTCATAATTCATCACGTTGAGTCCGTCGCAGTCTATGGCGACAAAGGGAGCATTCTCAGCATTAAACGCTGCAAGCTGCTTTTCATACTCCTTCTGATCGACCTCCTTACCATTGACCGTATAGCTGAATACCTCGTCTCCTGCTGCATCCGTTTCAAGGGTATTGATCATCTCGGCCCGGAATTTCTCCTCAAGCTTACCGTCAGTGACAGCAGAATAAACATCTGCCATGCCAGCCATCGATCCTGTCTGACGGATAAGGTTCTTTTCCGAATAGCTTAAGGATGCACCGTCGACACCTGCCGTCACGCTTGCAAGAAGTACCGGCTCATCATTATAGACCGTATATATGAAGGTATTTTCCCTGTCAAACGGTCCTTCGGAGCTGCTTGCCAGAAGCTCCCAGATCTCATCGTCATTGATCCTTGCCAGCATGAACTGGTCTGCAACACCCGCATCGGACATCTCTTCTACGAGCCCGCGGTAAACAGTGACATACCTCGGCTCATCCGGGGATCCTTCAGGTTCTGTCCCGGCTTCATTGTCCTCAGCTTTAACGGGTTCTTCGGATGAAGCTTCTTCAGCATTGTCTGCAGTCTCCTCCTTCTGCTCCTCCAAAGGCTCTGACACCTGCTCTTTTGCAGGCTCAGCGGACGGTGCGGGTACTTCTCCCTCCTTGCCGCAGGCAGCAGTTACCAGCGCGAGCACGGTAAATAAGATCAGCGCCGTCATTCTTTTGATGGTCTGTTTCAAGCTCATTTTTTCCACTCCTCTGTAAATGCATTCTGTATTTACGGGAAGCTCTTACAGGACCGGCATTTCTCCGGTTTTCCCGGTATCTTTTCTTTGCCGATGCCGCAGGCCTCCCTGCTTATCTTCAAGATTATACTCCACTGACGGTGAAAAAAATACTTGCAATTTTCAGGTATGCAGAACTCTATGCAGAACTCTTACTAGTATAACGATCGCAAAATATCTGGACTAATGCGAAGTATGCTTGCCCGAGAGTGCGTATCTGAAAACGCAGGCGTAGCGGGCTACGCCGAGGCTTTCAGATGCGTGCTATCGGGACAAGCAGACAAGCATTTAGTCCAGGTATTTAAGAATCGTTATACTAGGGATAATTGCCGTCAAAGCAGGCTGAGCAGAAGTCTTCTCTTCCGGTGATCTCCTTCAATGAATCTAAAGGAAGATAAGAAAGGCTGTCTGCTCCCGTCAACTTGCAGATCTCGTTTACGGAATAATGGGATGCTATAAGATTTTCCTCAGAATCTATATCAGTGCCATAGAAGCAGGGATGCAGGAAAGGCGGTGCGGAGCTCTTCACGTGCACCTCCTTCGCCCCTGCGTCACGAAGCATTTTTACTATCTGTCCCATAGTGGTGCCGCGTACTATGGAATCATCGATAAGCACGACTCTTCTGCCCGCTATCTCCGAGCGTATGGGGGACAGCTTTATCCTCACCTTATCCACTCTGTTCTCCTGGCCCGGTGCGATGAAGGTCCTGCCGATGTATTTATTCTTTATGAGCCCTATCCCGTAGGGTATGCCCGACTCATGGGAATAACCCAGTGCCGCGTCAAGACCGCTGTCCGGCACTCCTATGACTATATCTGCTTCTACCGGGGCAGACCTTGCAAGAAGTGCTCCGAGCTTAAGTCTTGAGCCATGCACCGAAATACCGTCTATCCTTGAATCAGGTCTTGCGAAATAGATATATTCAAAGATACAGAGCTTTTTGGGAGCTCTCCCGCAGTGTTCCCTGCGGGAGGCAACACCCTTTTCATCAAAGACAAGGATCTCTCCCGGCTCAAGATCCTTCACCCATTCGGCACCAACCGCATATAAAGCACAGCTTTCCGAAGCGACCACGTAATCCCCGTCCGGCGTCAGCCCGTAGCACAAAGGCCTGAAGCCGTATGGATCCCGCACCGCTATCATCTTTGCGGGAGAGGTGATCACCAGGGAATAAGCTCCCTCTATATCGTACATTGCCTTGGATACCGCATCCTCTATGCTTTTTTCCTTAAGCCTGTGCTTGGTGATGAGATAGGCTATTATCTCCGTGTCGCTGGTGGTATGAAATATGGCTCCTGTCTCCTCAAGCTCCTTGTGAAGCCTCGCGGCATTGGAAAGATTTCCGTTGTGCGCCAGTGCCAGATTGCCTTTATGATGATGTACTTCAATGGGCTGGCAGTTGGATCTTAGGCTTCCGCCTGTCGTACTGTATCTCACATGTCCTATGGCGATATTTCCCATGGGAAGCCTCTCCAGGATTTCCTGCGAAAAGACTTCGCTCACGAGCCCCAGATCCTTATGGGAATAAAACTCCCTGTCCCGGTTTACTACTATTCCCGCGCTTTCCTGCCCCCGGTGCTGCAGAGCGTACAGTCCGTAGTACACTGTATGGGCAAGAGGCTTTTCGCTCCTGCTCTTTATTCCGAATACACCGCACTTCTCTTCCATTTTCACCTCTGATATCATCCGCCGGGCTTTTCTTATGCCCTGCTGCAGGTCTTCGCAGTCCGGGCTGTATCCCTTCCTGCTCAGGATTTTTGCCTTAATAAAAGCCCGTCGCACGGCTCCGCTTCGCTCCCGCCGTGCTATAACCATTCGCAATCCGGGCTGTCGCCCTCCTTGCTCATGGTCATAGCGTCTCTCAGGCAAGTACATATGATTCCGCAAGCGGATCATATGTACTCGCATGGAGACCGGGCTTTTATTCCACGTCCTGCAATGCTGCGTAGTTTTCT
>CACZNY010000127.1 GCA_902782655.1 uncultured Lachnospiraceae bacterium | reverse complement strand
GAACATTTCCTCTTTATTATTTGCATAAAGCTCGTTATTTACCTTATAGAGGATATCCCCCGGCCCCTCATGCCCTCCGGACAGGGCGACATTCTTTATGAGAGTCTTCGTTACGACCATGAAAAGAGCCGCCGGGACACCCTTTCCGGAGACATCCGCCATGACAAGGGCGAGATGATCATCATCGATAAGGAAGAAATCATAAAAGTCGCCTCCGACCTCTTTTGCCGGATTCATCATGGAATAAAGGTCAAATTCGCTCCTGTCAGGGAATGCAGGAAATACTCCCGGAAGCAGATCGGACTGTATCCTGGTCGCTACGGAAAGCTCGGTATCTATCCTCTCCTTTTCGGCAGTGACCCTCTCAAGACTCCTTGCCGATCTTTCAATGCTTGCCTCCAGCTCCTTCATTGTCTCCCAGAGCTCTTCGGTTTCATCACCCGTATTAAGATTAAGCCTGGCGAAGTAATCAGTATTCTCTGTAAGCCCGGCACGTCCTTTTTCAATGAACTCAATCCCGGCTTTCTTCAGCTCGATCAGAGGCTTTACTATCTTTCTCGAATGTCTTACGGATAATAAGAAAGCTATGATTATGAGCACTCCCGCGGTCGTGAGCATAATATAACGCGTCTGCTTCGACATATTTCTGATCCTGCCTACTGCAGCGCCTTCTATGACATCGATCTGCTGAAGAAGATCCTGAGTAGGCTTTTCAAGGCTTTCCTGAGATATGCTAAGCAGCAGGGACCAGCCCACGTTTTCAAGCGGTGCATAGGCAATAAAGACAGGCTCTCCGTCTATCTCAAGTCTCTCATACCCGCTCTCACCGCTGACAGCCCTGCCCGCCAGTCCTGCCAGCGCTTTATCGGAGGAATCAATAAGGCTTTTCCTTTTTTTAATATCAATCGCAAGCGCCAGCTCGCCCTCATCCCACTGTGAATACACGATATAGCCCGCATCATCGATAAGACAGAAATCGCTTTCGGCGCTGTAGTCAAGCCCCTCTACGATGTCCTCCAGATCGGACAGATGCCTGGATCCGCCGCAAACCGCAGCAAGTCCTGTATCCAGGTATACGGGCATTCCCACCACCACCTCAAGCTCTTTGGTGAAATAATCGTAATTGGTGGAAGCAAAATAAACATCATGCTTGTTTTCAGCGCCTACATAGTAAGGTCTTTCGGTCCCGTTAAAAGGGAGCGCCGCTCCCTTAGCATCCAGCTTCTCTTCCGGGTGCCTGTCGGTAAAGAGGGTAGCTCCCGAAGGCAGCGATATCATGACCTCCTTAAGATCATTCTTTTCAGACACAAGGCTCTCCATCAAAGGAGTAAGGTTCGCAAGCTTCCCCACTTCTGCAGCCATCGCCTTATCAGTCCTGTCCGCACTGTCAGAATAAAGGATATAGGTTGATATCTTCCCTTCCTCTCCCTTATCAGGGATGTCCGTCTCTGCCTCGGCGTATCTGTCAGGGTGGTCGAGTATATCCCCCACGGACGCGGCCAGAAGCTCCATGTCATGTATCATGACCCAGAATTCGCCGTCAATGAGCTCCGCAGCCGCTTCCGTATATTTCGTAAGGTCATGCTCCGCAACCGACTGCATGGTCCCCGTCGTATAGCTGTCGATCGTTTCATTCTGCCAATGTCCGGATGTCTCAAGCACATTCATGAATCTCGAGAAATTGAAATAGACTAAGGACGCAAAAGTCAGTACTGATATAAGCACCAGTGAGAAAGTCATCATGAATATTTTGATCTTGAGACTGAGCTTGGGATGGAAGCCTTTATCTCTTTGTCCCTGTCCGTCTTTCATACCCCTAAGGCTCCTGCTGATTTATTTTTTATCCTGACCCGGATACCTGCGATGTTTCTGCGTTCTTTATAGTATACAACATTATGCACTAAGATGCATTACCCCCGCCTCATGGTAACAAGAAAACCGGGAAGCATCAGCTTCCCGGCATTTGTACTTATCAGTAAAGCCGATCACAGGAAAGAAAAGACCCCGAAAGACTGAAGGAAGAGTATGAAGAGCATTACGGGAGCCACGAATTTTATCATGACAATGTAAAGCTTCTTACGCACGAATTT
>CACZNY010000126.1 GCA_902782655.1 uncultured Lachnospiraceae bacterium | reverse complement strand
TTCCTCCCCGTCAAATAATGCTCCTGCCGAAATATACTGCCCTCCCGATTCCGTGAGAAGGCACCAGGATTCCCCGTCCGGGGCAAAGGCAAGATAATTCCCTGCCCTTTTAAGGCATACTCCTTCCCCACCGAGGAAATTAAGGGCATCGCGATCTCTTCCTTCGTTACTGATACCGGCAGCGATAGTTTTGGTTTCTTCATCTGCACCCATGGGATCGTAAAGAGTCAGTACCTGTGTATTCTCACTATCATCCACGGCCTTTACGATGGCGAACCTGCCATCAAGGAAGCCCTCACAGAAATCTTCGCCGGCCTTTATAATTCTCTCGTTGATCTTATCACCCTCTCCGTTAACGGTAATAAGGTCGTAATATTCATTCTCGTAATCCCCTTCTTCCTCTGCCTCTTCATAGGGCTTGTATATACCGCCGACCGCGATAAGATACCTGTCATCCGAAATCCTGATTACCTGCGTTATCTGTGCATTTCCCGTATAATACGAATCGTCCTCACCGCTTAAGATGTCAGATCCTATCTTACTGCCCTCAGGGTATGTTACTTCCCCGTCTTCAAGCTCAAATACGCTAAGGTCCTGAGTCCCTTCCTGTGTATATTCCATGACTGCCATGATCCCGTTGCCCGACAGAGTGCACTCACTCTTCCAGGAATACATGCCATCTTCTACATCTGTCAGATCACCTTCGATCGCAGATCCGGCCCTGTATCCCTTCTGTTGTTTTTGGGACAGTTCGCCGCCCGGCGAATAATCAAATCTTGCGGAAAACTTGGGGCTGGCCCAATTGCTGGTCGATACGAAGACACCCTCCGGTATGAATATCCTTAAGTTCTTGCCGGAAACATACTTATCCGGGATGTTAAGGTATATGTTGGAACGGGTGTATCCGGACCGGTGACCCGGCATAGTGGTTTTTAATGCCTTGGAGTCAAAATAGCACATGCTGCGTTTGCCGTTATACAGGTAAACCTTCTTCCCCGGCACCACGCGCACATCCTGATTAAGCTGCAGTGTATATGTCCTGTATCCGTTTGTCGGCTTTTTTGACATCCATTGGCCGCAATTCTTTATCACGCTTCTTTTCTGGAACTTTTCTCTTGTAAATTCAGGGCTTATAAAGCTTACCTTAAAGTTCGCTCCCTTGATATCAAAGCTGATACGATTTATAAATATCCCGGTGTACTTAAGCGTTGACCTTAAGTAATTCCCGCTTCCGTCATTGTCGGAATAGAAGGCACTTCCCGGACTAGTCCAGGGGGCGAATTCATTCTTCTCATAATACATACAGTTTTCAAAAGACCAGTGATTTTCATGGCCTGAGTGTGTGCGATGATCCCTGTCTATTCCTGTAACGATCGGAATCTTGTCTATAAATCTGTTGGAACCGGCAAAATCGGTACCGGACGGATTCAGCCGGGCATAAATATGGTAGAGCCTGAGTCCGGCCTGGGCTTTATTCTTTTCCTCAAGATAGTCATTGCAGACGGGCTGGTAGTATTCAGCCATTATAAATTCAGAATATATCCCGTGTCTGTTCCACTCCGATCTGGGCATGATAAGCACAATATCCCCATCCGCCGCATACGGCCTGAGTCCGGATATCTGTGTTCCCGAAGTAACTATCTTCACCTTTTCCTTCGGTATCCACCCAAGCATCATCTTGGAGAATCCGTTATGATCCCCCATGTTGTTGTTCATCATATCGAAAGTATGGATACGTGAGACTCTGGTTTTGGCACCATATACCAGTTCCTTATCATAAGGGTAATAATCCACGAGGCCAAGCAGATGCCCTGTTTCGTGTATGGCAACGCGTACGCAGTTTTTTACATTCTCATCCCCATGCATAAAGACGATATGTTTACATTTATAACCCGTGTCGCCAAAGGAATAGGAAAAGCTTGTCCTGTAGTTCCACCACTGGGTTCCCCATTTTCCCTCAGGCCCTGCATAAAGGATATATATCGCATCAATGACCTTATCATTATTTGCATCGTATTTTTTCAGCCTGCTTGCCAGATACTCATTTTCATCCCTGCCGGACGGGGTTTCCGAAATGATCTTATCCATCCAGTTTTCAAATATTTCAGCATACAGATCGTGGTTTCTTGTACGTTTGTCTTCTGAGTCATATGTTTCCCTGATCCTTCCGGAAACATAATTATGTACATCTCCGTTAATATGAAGCTTACCGTAAGATGCTCTCTCGTAATATGCCCTGATACTCTCAAGAGGGAAGGGATTCCCTGTTTTATTCTGATCTCCGAAGAACTTGTTTTTAAGGACATTTTTATAACTGTTCCTGAACTTCATATCCTTGAATTCAGCTGTAAAGAGCATGGCATTTACATTACCAGTTGAAGGTATCGTGGCACCCGATATGCCTGTTACCGGCTGTCTGTTGCCTATCGGGGCTCCATCAGCGGTGATTTCATCATCCGGACCGTACTTTGCAAGGTTACCGATAAGTCCGGAGAACATCTCATCCTGTTCATCGGCAAGACGATCCATCATTTCCGCTTTATCTTCCCATGTGCCGTCGTCGATATATTGCTGCATCTCTTCGGGGGATATATACTCGGGGTTATCCTCCGGTGATATCACGTCATCATATTCATCCGGGAA
>CACZNY010000125.1 GCA_902782655.1 uncultured Lachnospiraceae bacterium | reverse complement strand
TCTACCGGAGCGTCCTGTAGTTTTCCACCGTTTCCTTTATCCTCTTCTCCGGCTTTATCAGCTCCGTGAGCGACCTGCCCTTATTAACAGTATCTATAATCGCGGCTATATATCTGTTCATGCCTACCGACACATAATACTCCTTCTCAAGGAGCTCGGGCTTCTGATAGATAAGGTTTGTAGTGAAGATCCTGTCGAAGAGCCCGTCTGCATATGCCCTGTCGAATTTCTCAAAGCCGTGGGTGAAAAGCCCGAAGGTCGCAAATACAAATATCCTCTTTGCGCCCCTCTTTTTAAGCTGTCCCGCTACGTCGATCATGCTCCCTCCGGAGGAGATCATGTCATCTATCACTATGATATCCCTTCCCTCGACCGACTCCCCGCAGAAATCATGGGCGATAATCGGATTCACTCCGTTAACGATATGGCCGTAGTCCCTTCTCTTGTAAAACATCCCGATATTCACTCCGAAAAGCGTGGCCATGAAAACCACCCTTTCGGTAGCTCCTTCATCGGGTGCCACAAACATCAGGTGATCGCTGTCTATCTTTATGTCTTCATATTCCGTAAGCAGACTCTGTGTGAACTGAAGGGAAGGAGAGACATTCTCCAGCCCGTTGAGCGGAGTCACGTTCTGCATCCGGGGATCATGGGCATCGAAGGTGATGACTCCATGCACTCCCATAGCGGCAAGCTCTCTGAGCATCAGCGCACAGTCCAGTGATTCCCTCATGGTCTTCCTGTGCTGCCTGCTCTCATAGAGGAAGGGCATTACCACGGTGATCCTCTCGGCCTTGCCGTTGCAGGCAGCGATGACACGCTTTAAGTCCTGATAATGATCATCAGGGGACATCCTGTTTGGCATGCCGTCCATTTTATAGGTCAGTGAATTATTGCACACGTCCACGAGGATATAGATATCCCTGTCCCTTACCGATTCCCGTATTATCCCCTTTCCCTCTCCGCTTCCGAATCTGGGACATTCAGACGGGATAAGAAAATCCTCTTCTCCGTACCATTCGGTAAGGATCTCCGATATCCTCTCTCCTGCGGTCCTTGCAGACTCCAAAGCAATCAACCCCGGTTTTGCTCTCATACCTACCTCCCTCCCTGGCTCCTTTACTGCTGTCCTTTATATATCATTGAAACACAGGTGACATCATCAAACTGCTCAAGCCCCTTTGTATACTCATCAAGAGATTCGATTATGGAGGTGACAAGGCTTTCAGCGGTTCTGCCTCCCGAAGCGGCATTCCTGTCCATGACTGACTCCTCAAGCAGCCTGTCCATACCGTACTGCTCCTCTTTGGCATCCACTGCTTCCGTAACACCGTCCGTATACACTATTATCCCGCTTCCGGGATCGAGCCGTATGCTGTCCTTTTCGATTTCCACATCATCAAACAGCCCAAGCACTATGCCGGGATGGCATTCCAGGAACCCGGGCTTTTCTCCCACCAGCACCGGAGGGTTATGTCCGGCGTTCGCATAGGTCAGCTCACCGCTTTCCGTATTCAGTATTCCCACAAAGACAGTTGCAAACATGCTTTCCGGATTGGATTCGCAAAGCTCACTGTTGATCCTCATCATAGTTTTAGCCACATCCCGTCCTTCTATGATGCTCTCCCTAAGCCCTGTCCTTACCATCATCATGAAAAGCGCCGCCGATATGCTCTTGCCCGATATATCACCCACCATCAGACAGATCCTGCCGTCATCGAGCTCAAACATATCATAGAAGTCACCTCCGACCTCCTTTGCCGGACGCATGAAGCCGTACATCTCATAGCCTCTGCCGTCTAAAGCTTTATTTTCCGGCACTATGCCGCTCTGTATCTTTCTTGCGATATCAAGCTGTGTCTCGTTCTGGATCTTTTCCGTTGTAAGCTTTTCTATCTCTCCGATATAGTTTGAAATATCATCTGCCATCTCCCCGAAGGATTTCTCAATATCACTGATCTCATCTTCTATAACCCTGTCCTTTTTGACGACATCCGTATTCCTGTCACTGAGAAAGCTTTTCATCCTGCGGGACAGGGCATTGATCGGCTGCACCACGGCCCTTCTTGTCAATATCATAGCCACAATGAGGGATATCAAAAACCTGAAGGACATGATGATCATCACGGTGCTGCGATAGCGGCGCATATCAGTGATCATGCTTTCTATGCTGTAATCGGCGCCTACAAGAGCCAGAATATTCCCGTCGTCATCCTTTACAGGTATTATGTATGTGCATACATTGCCGTATTGATTCGCCTCATACTCATATCCTTCCTCAGCTTCCCCGGCCATGATCTTCTCCTCCGAAGGATAAAGCGGAAGGCTGGTCACGGTACCGTACGGGAATTTATCACTGATCTGCGCATCCTCTTCATCGTCTGCAGCAGCTACATATAAATATTCCCTGTTTCCCTTCTCATCTATCCTGTACAGATAAAGGTACTCCAGATCCAGATTATCGCAGATAAACCTTAAGGTCTTCCTGGTCTTCTTCAGATATTCCGCGTCCTGCCTTTCAAGCCCTTCCTTCGAGCCCAGAGCCACCATGACGGAGGTGGCAGCTCCCCATGCGTCATCAAGTCCCTGCTCAGTCGTTTTCTTCAGCATGTATCTCTCACTTGAAAAATAAATGATCATCATGGAGAGAAGCATGGCAAATAAAAAAAACACGGACACCTGTACCGTAAGCGGTATTCTGTAGATTTTTCTTTTCTTTCGTTCTTTTTTCAAAATTACACGACTCCCTATGTCCCGAACCTGTACCCCATACCCGGAGCACGATATATTTCCGAAAAATGATCCGCCGCTGTTCAGAAAAGACCCGAAGCACTCCGCTGCTTACTGCGTACCGTATACTGCAGCCGGTCGGCAGGATGCACACCCGCGCGCAGGGAAATCATCCGCTGAAGCGGCAGCCGCCGGGTGCGGCTCATAAACGAAGCATCAGGCCATTTCGTTTATAAGTATATTTATAATACCATGATTCAGACGCCGTCTCCAAGAAAGCATTCCCTAAGATCATGACAATCTCCGGCGCTTACATTCAATTCCTCCGAAAGATAACCCCGGACTGATCCATACCTTTCCTCAAGGGTATCAATCGCATGCTCCATGAAGTCCCGGATCACACCGCCGGCCATGAACAGATAGACCCCGGTCTTCTCAGCAGAAAAGCCAAGCTCCTCTGCCTGCTTCCCGGCTTCTGCAAGTTTTGCTCCGTTAAAGCTGTTCGTCATCATATAATCTTCAATGATCGTCTCTCGTGATGCTCCGAACGCAGACAGAAGGAGCATCGAAGCCAGGCCGGTACGGTCCTTTCCGTCCGTACAGTGCCAGAGCAGGCTGCGGCCTTCTTCTGCCGCAAGAGACTTCACCGCTTCAAAAAATCCCCTGTAGGCCTTCTTTCCCCTTTCCTTGCAAAGAAAGTCTACATACAGGGTATTATTTATAAAGCCCTTTTCGTAGATTATATTGAAACGGTCCAGGGGCGTGGAATCCGGATCGCTTACCACTTTCACGACATCAGGATCAGGCTTGTCCATATCAGCCTTCTCCAGCACCGGAAGGGCGATATGAGTACAGCCCCGCACTTCTATATCCGGCATGCTCTCCTGCTCCTCACTCATACGGAAATCAACGATGTACAGAAGGCGGTACTTATCAGCCAGAACATCCGCCGCAGACTGCGCCTGATCAAGCCTGCCGGTCCGGAGGAAAATATTCCTTTTGATAACCTTTTCTCCGATCCGGTACCCGCCGAGCTCCCTGGCGTTTACCACTCCGTCAAGCCCTATCCCGTATTTTTCAACATCAGTCGTTCTACCGGCCATACTTATCCCCTTCTTTCCTTCAGCCACAGCCGTTCCATCTGACACAGAGCATGGTGATATCGTCTGACTGAGGACATCCCTTCGTAAATCTGCCTATGTCTTCTGACAGCTTAAAGCATACTGACTCACAAAATGCATTAGCATCCATATCCCCTGCTTCATCCGCAAAAGAGGCAAGCTCACTCAAAAGCCTTTCTTCTCCGTATTGTACTCCATCCGGATCCAT
>CACZNY010000124.1 GCA_902782655.1 uncultured Lachnospiraceae bacterium | reverse complement strand
GTTACTGTACCCGCTTCCCCCGGCTATGAAGGCCAGACCTATGTGGATATAAGCATCACGGCCCAGAAGCTTGTCTATTACGTGAACGGCGCTCCCGTCCTTGTTTCAGACATAGTTACCGGAAATGCGTCAAGAGGCAGCAACACCCCGAAGGGAATGTTTTCGATATACAATAAGCAGCTTGGCAGGACCCTTAAAGGCAAGGGGTATTCTGCCTATGTCAGCTACTGGATGCCCTTCACCGGAAACTACGGTCTCCATGATGCAACCTGGAGAGGCAAATTCGGAGGAGAGATCTACAAGACCGGCGGCTCCCACGGCTGCGTAAATATGCCCAAGGACATGGCTGCCGCTCTTTACAACATGGTTTCCGTCGGGACTCCGGTTTATATTCACGACTGATAAGACCAATGAAACGGGTCGTTACGCTTCAGGACATTTCATGCGCGGGAAAATGTTCCATATCCGTTGCACTCCCTGTACTGTCCTGTCTTGAAACGGAAACGGTTGTTATCCCGACCTCCCTGCTTTCGAACCATACGGCCTTTGAAAGCTATACACTGTTTGACCTTTCAGATATGACGGGTCCGTTAGCTGACGGCCTTGAGAAGAGCGGCTTCGCCTTCGACGCTGTCTATACCGGCTATATAGGGTCGAAAAAGCAGGTACGTGAGATCTTCTCTTTTATTGAACGCTTCCGCCGGACGGGATCGCTCCTGATCGTGGATCCCGCAATGGCTGATGACGGTCAGCTCTACTCGGGGCTCTCCGGAGATCACTCAAAGGACATGCTCTCCCTTGTCAGGATAGCCGATGTTATTATTCCAAATATTACCGAGGCCTGCATGCTTCTGGACACAGAATACAGACAGCCGGAGCAGTTCACCGAGGCTGAGATAAGGGATATGCTCCGCTCTCTTGCAGGGCTTGGTCCCGGAAAGGTAATAATAACAGGTGTGCACAATGACAAGGACAGTATCGGAGCCATGTGCTTTGACAGGGACAGGGATTCCTTTTCCATCTCTGTCAGAAAAAAACACCCCGGAACTTATCTTGGAACGGGTGATATTTTTGCTTCCGTGATCACGGGCTGTCTGCTCGCAGGCAAGCAGCTTGAAAGCGCCATGGAAAGCGCCGTAAGCTTCATAAGTCTTTGTATAGAGCAGACCGAGGCCGATCCTGAGAAACGCTGGTACGGTGTAAGTTTTGAAAAATGCCTTTATCTTCTGCACGAGCTGGTGTACTGACACTTTCATCTCTTTGCCGGTCACTCGGGACGCATTTTCATCCTGCGGGAAAGGAAATCAAAGCCGCACAGGAATTTCCGACACAGCAGACGTAAAATGCAGACAGGAGACCGATCTGATCATGAATATGTCAGTACAGGGGTTTTCAGCTGACCGCTCGGGTGTATAATGGACGATACAGATGAAACACAGGCACTCGAAGAATAAACAAATAATCCTGATAAGCGTGGCCGTCTTCTATGCTTTGGCCATGATCACAGTCATCTATCTTTTTTTCATCAAAGAACGCCCTGAACCTGACAAGGTGGAAAAAGCATCTGTTATCGTGGATGAGCCTGCCATGGTAGTCATTGACACGGCGGATATCCCTCTTAAAGAAGCTCCCGATATCGGTGAACCAGTGGTCGTTTCGCAAAACACAACCGTAGAACCGGAGCCGGACGATGCTGACTCCGGGGATCTTAAGGAACGCCTTAAAAATACCGACGGCCTGCTACCCGCCCATGACACAGGCTATATTTTCGTAGGTGACAGCCGTTTTGTGCATATGAACCAGGTCTGTAAGATCACGGACAATGAAAACCTCTTCGTCGTAGCCAAGGTCGGCGAGGGCTACAGCTGGTTTACGAGTACTGCCCTGCCCCAGATCAAACGAATAATATCAACCGGGCTGTTTAAGAAATGGAAGATCGTCATCTGTCTGGGTATAAATGATCTGGAAAATCTTGAGCAGTACGAAAAGAAATACAACGGCCTCAAGGATACCTATGATATCTCATTGATCTCGGTAAATCCCATCACCTCTTACGGAAGCCTTTCAAATACAAAAATAGACAGCTTCAATTCCGGAATAAAAACACTTGATTTTCCATATATCGACACCTTCAGACTGCTTCAGCACACAGGCTATACCTGTACTGACGGCCTGCATTACGATGCCGACACCTCAAAAAAGATATTTAACGGGATCCTCATGGGTCTTGAGGATGAAAATCCCGGGATCCTCGTCAAAGCCCCCGCCTCAGTCCTTGACAAGGCATCTCTTTCACGCAAAAAGAGCCTTCAGAGGGAGATAACCGAAACCAACAAGTATATTCCCAAACAGATCTCCTCCAATCTCCTGCTCCCGGAAGGGACGCCTGCGCAGCAGACCGGAAATGATCAGAATACAGAGAACGGGGAATCCTCTTCTTCCAATACGGATCCTCCCGCTCAGGAGCCCGAGGTGCATCAGCTTACCCAGGAGGAAATAGATGCCCTTTACGGAAAGAGCAGCCACGATGATGAAGATGAGGATGATGAAGACGATGAAGAAGACGATTGAGCCTTGCCTATCCGCTTATCCCATGGCCTGGTGCTGTCAGCGGGAAAGCCGCTTATCTTTCTTTTTCAAAACGTGAATAAAAGAACATATACTGCTGCAAAACTCCTGCAAAGCCGGGATACCTCTCTACCGGAAAACGGCCGCCGTAATGTCCGTCTTCTATCCTTTTGATCCAGACATCTACCGGAAAGGCTCCTATCCTGTGATAGGCAAAAAGCATTACACAGTTGGCCACCTTCTTTCCCACACCGTAAAAGGATACCAGCTCTTCATAAAGCTCCTCATCCGAAAGCTTTTTCATGGCATCAAGGTCAGCCTCTCCTGCTTCCACCCGTCTTGCCGCCTCTCTTACATAGGGAGTCCTGTATCCTAAGGAGCAGTCTGACAGCTCCTTTTCCGAAAGAGAAGCCAAAGCCTTTGGCGAAGGAAAAGCATATGCCTCCTCTCCTATCCTCTTTCCGCACAGTCTGCAAAGCTTTTCCACAGAGGACTGTATGGCAGGGATATTCTTCCTCTGGGAAATGATGAAGCTTATAAGAGTCTCAAAGGGCTCCTGCCGGAGTATCCTTATGCCGCGGCCGAAATCAGCAGCTTTTTTCAGGAAATCATCACCGGGATCAATAGCACCGATATATACGGAATAATCGCTGTCCATATCAAAATAATCCTTCCAGAAGCTGCTATACACCGCTTCACTGCAGGAAAGCTCAAGTCTTCCTCCGCACTTTTCCGCGATATGTAGAAGCCTGGCCCCCGCAATGACATAAGCCTGGGAATCATCGAGCATCTTCATCCTGAAGCACTGTCCGCTGTCAGCTATCTGCCTGAGATTGAAAT
>CACZNY010000123.1 GCA_902782655.1 uncultured Lachnospiraceae bacterium | reverse complement strand
ATGAAGGACAGCGATCTTCTGATGCTGGAAGCCAATCATGACGTACATATGCTTGAGGTGGGACCGTATCCTTATAACCTGAAACGACGCATACTTGGCGAAAAGGGACATCTTTCGAACGATCTTTGCGGAAGGCTGCTTACCGAGCTCATTTCCGACAGGCTTAAGCAGGTGGTGCTGGGACATCTCTCAAAAGACAATAATATGGAGGAGCTGGCCTACGAGACAGTAAGGCTTGAGGTCACCATGTCAGACGACAACTACAGATGGGGAGAGTTTCCGGTCTGTATCGCAAAGAGGAACGCAAGGACGGAGTGCTTTGAGGTGCTTGCAGGATGATCGGGGAGAATAGGGTTCTTATCCTCATAAACAATACGGCCGGGACCGGAAGAGCTCTGGATGATATCTTCGATATAATCTCGGGTTATGCCACAAAAGGCTATGAGCCCGTGGTTTATCCCATAATACCCGGCACGGAGCTCACATCGGAGAACATCATTGATAAATACAGAGGTCAGGTCGATACCATAATGTGTATCGGCGGAGACGGCACGCTGAACCATGTGATGAGCTCCATCGTCAGCATGGAGGCTGATAAGAGGCCTGTGCTGGCTTACATACCCTCGGGAAGCACGAATGATTTCGCAAAGTGCCTGGGAATACCCGATACCAGGGAGGCTGCGATCGATACTGCCATCAACGGCCGTCTTTATTCCTATGACGTGGGCAGGCTCAACGGCCGGTACTTTAACTATGTGGCGGCCTTCGGGGCATTCTCCGAGATCAGCTACGATACAGACCAGACACTCAAAAACGTGATGGGCTATGCGGCCTATGTGATAAATGCGATCACGAAGCTTCCGCAGAATATAAACTACAGCTGCCCGATGAGGATAGAGTATGACGGTGAAGCGGAGGAGGGAGAATATGTCTTCGGTGCGGTATGCAACTCTGTGACCGTAGGAGGTATGAAGCTTTTCGGAAGAGGCGGGGTAAAGCTTAATGACGGACTGATGGAACTCCTTCTAATCCGCGCTCCGAAAAACTTCGGCGAGCTGAATTCGATCCTCACCTCCCTTGCCACAGGCGTCGATGATAATCCCTATATTTCCTCAAGGCTTGTGAGCCATGTGACCTTCAGGTCAGATAACGAGGTCACCTGGTCTGTGGACGGCGAGTACGGAGGAGAGAGCAGGGAGAGTGAAATAGAGGTTTTGAGGAAGGCCGTGACCATCAGAAGATCCGGCAGAAAAGGTTGAAAAGAGGCATAAAGCAATGAACGAGAATAAACAAAGAGCGATAATCACAGTAGTGGGACATGATGCAGTGGGCATAATAGCAAGGGTCTGCACATACCTTGCTGACAATAATATCAATATACTCGATATCAGCCAGACCATAGTGAACGGGTATTTCAATATGATGATGATAGCCGACCTTTCAGGAAAAAAGAAGCATTTCGCAGAGGTATCGTCAGAGCTTGATGATCTGGGTAAAGAGATAGGGGTAATGATAAAGATCCAAAAAGAAGAGATCTTTGATCTGATACACAGGGTTTGAAGAATCCTGTCCGAAGGATTAAGCAACGTGTACCTTGCACGTTTCAAATCCGTATTTCGCAGAAATAAAGCATCAAACGGCAGGTAGAAGAAAATGATCAACATAAGCGAAGTAACCGAAACAAATGAGATGATCCAGAGGGAAAACCTGGACGTGCGCACCATAACCATGGGCATATCACTGATGGACTGTATCACGTCAGACAATCAGGGTCTCTCTGACAGGATATACGATAAGATAACCCGCAAAGCAAGGGATCTGGTGCGCACCGGTGAAGCGATAGAGGCAGAGTACGGCATACCCATAGTCAATAAAAGGATATCGGTGACACCGATAGGGCTTGTGGGGGCATCAGCCTGTGAAAGCAGGGAGGATTTTGTAAAGCTTGCCCAAACCCTTGACAGGGCAGCAGAGGCCACGGGAGTAAACTTCATCGGAGGCTATTCTGCCCTGGTGGCAAAGGGAATGACTGATAAGGAGAAGCTGCTTATAGAATCCATCCCCTATGCCTTAAGCAGCACCTCAAGGATAATGTCCTCCGTGGTGGCAGGCTCTACGAGGACGGGGATAAACATGGATGCAGTGCGCCTCATGGGAGAGATAATACTTAAGACCGCAAAGGAGACTAAGGAGCAGGATTCCATAGGCTGCACCAAGCTCGTGGTGCTCTGCAATGCTCCCGATGACAATCCCTTCATGGCAGGAGCCTTTCATGGAGTGACTGAGCCTGATGTGGTGATAAACGTGGGCGTAAGCGGTCCTGGAGTGGTCAAAAGAGCTCTGGAAAAGGAGCGCGGATCGGATTTCGAGACTCTCTGCGAGACTATAAAAAAGACGGCATTTAAGGTCACAAGAGTAGGTGAGCTTGTGGCTCAGGAGGCTTCGAGGAGACTTAACGTCCCCTTCGGAATAATAGATCTGTCCCTTGCACCTACCCCCGCCATCGGTGATTCTGTGGCAGATATCCTGCATGAGATAGGAGTGGAGTATCCGGGAGCGCCGGGCACCACAGCGGCTCTTGCCCTTCTTAACGATCAGGTGAAAAAGGGCGGGATAATGGCGGCAAGCTCCGTGGGAGGACTTTCGGGAGCTTTTATTCCCGTATCGGAGGATCAGGGAATGATAGATGCGGCAGTATCCGGAGCGCTTACCATAGAAAAGCTTGAAGCCATGACCTGTGTCTGCTCGGTGGGGCTTGATATGATAGCGATCCCGGGAGATACTCCCGCTTCAAGTATAGCGGGGATCATAGCGGACGAGCTGGCTCTCGGCATGGTGAACCAGAAAACCACGGCTGCAAGGCTCATACCTGTCATAGGGAAGAAGGTCGGAGATCACGCAGAGTTCGGAGGCCTTCTGGGACATGCGCCGATAATGCCGGTAAACACCTTCTCCTGTGAGGAGTTTGTAAACCGCAGAGGACGTATTCCTGCACCCGTACATTCATTTAAGAACTGACCGGCATTATTCTATAGTAAACGACAAAACTCTTTTTGGTTTGGCGTTTGCTGCGCCGGATCCTGGCCGCTGAAGGTGGCATATTTCCGTACAAAACGGCAGTACACAAGGCTCATGAAAAATCCAAAGTGTACTGCCGTTCATTTTACAGATTCAGGGTTTTGCTTATGGTTTCCAAAAGTCCTGAGCATTTCCGGTCACAGCTTGTCGCATAGGCGGAAAAGACCAATGCCTTCATTCCTACTTCTCCTGAGTAAAGACTTTCCGCTGCCTTTCTGGTCTTCAGGGTCTCACTGAGCTCGTCAAGCTGCTCAAAAAGCTGATCCTTCTTATCCTCATCAACGTTAAAATTACCGTCCATAAGCTTTTTCAAAGGAGTGCCGTCCCCTGCGTCATAAATATACAATTTGAACTGCCTGCCGTTTACAGTGACTGAAGGATAATCCCAGGGCTTAGCTTCTTCTCCTTCCTTCCGTCCGGTATAGAATCTGTCCTCGTATTTTTTCCTTTCGGCTTCGATCACCTTATCTGCGTCTGTCCGGATCCGGTTTTCATATTTTTCCGAGAAAGTATAGCCAAGATCATGAATAAGCGCAAATACTTCAGTAAACGACTTTATATATTCCCGGCTGATCTCCATCTCCATTGTTCTGTATTTATCCGGCAGTCCGTATTCCAGATAACACTTCTTCAGCCTCTTCCCGGCAGCGGTTTTCGTAAACTGATCATTATTCATATCACAGCCAGCACCGTTGCACAGGAAATTGATAAAACTGACACTTTCCGAGATCGCAAGAAATTCGCGGCGCACCCTCATACATTTGTCAACAGCATCTCCTATCACTTTGATATGCTCAGGAGCCACTGCCTTTCCGTTGATCTCTCCTTCGATATAGAGCCTGCTGACCATGAATCTCTCAAGCTCATGCTGCTCATCCCGACTCAGACCCATTATTCTTATATCGCCAAAGGACGGATATTTATCAATAAATCCGCTGTTCCCGACAACCTTGCTTAACTCCCACTTAATATCATCCTTCTTTGCAAGATACATCTGACGAAGCTCCTTTTCAGCCTCCAGCTCGCCTACCTCAGCTTCAAGGCCCTTTTCCTCTATTTCAGGGAAAAGCATACTCTTCTTATCAATGCTCACGGGATTTTTATCGAATTTTTGTACTGTGGCATAGAGCTCAGCTGAACGTGCTTCATCCTGTCCCGCCTGTTTTGTCCTGGCATCCTTAAGCTTTGCTTCATAGTACTTTCT
>CACZNY010000122.1 GCA_902782655.1 uncultured Lachnospiraceae bacterium | reverse complement strand
GTCAGGCTGTTACTTTATGCGGCTCCGCCGTAATACAATGCCTGACAGCTCCCGGCTCATTGCTGCTGCCTTCCGCCGTTATAATTTGATAAAAACTGTATCGTCCTGTCGTTCTTCGGATTATCTATAACCTCATCCGGAGTCCCTTCCTCCGCTATGACCCCTTTATCCATGAAGATTATCTTATCCGAAACATCATGCGCAAAGGACATTTCATGAGTGACTATTATCATTGTAGTATGGTTTTGCGAAAGACTCTTGATCACCCTCAAAACCTCACCGGTAAGCTCGGGATCCAGCGCCGAAGTAGGCTCATCAAAGCAAAGTATATCGGGATTGAGGGCAAGAGCTCTCGCTATAGCTACCCTTTGCTGCTGTCCGCCTGAAAGCTCATGCGGATAGTTTCCCATTCTGTCAGAAAGCCCCATCTCATCGAGAAGCTTCTTCGCCCTTTCCTCTATCTCCGCCACACCGGAGTTCCCCTTCCCCTTTACGAGCAGAGTCGGCGCAAGCGATACATTCTCAAGAGCCGTATACTGCGGGAAAAGATTAAAGGATTGAAACACCAGTCCAAAATGAAGCCTTCTCTTCCTGATAGCTTCGTCAGACATTGAGCCGGAAGTGCTTCCGTCAAAGAGCACCCTGTCCCTCACCTTTATCACTCCCGAATCAGGCACCTCCAGGAAATTCAGACATCTAAGGAGCGTTGTCTTTCCCGAGCCGGAAGACCCTATGATGGTGACGGTCTCCCCCTCTTCCATACTGAAGCTTATGTCATGCAGGACTTCCGTATCCGCAAAGCTTTTTTTCAAATTGCTTACATTAAGTATGGCCATGGGATCTACCTGAAATATGACAGCTTCTTTTCTATCTGTCCGAAAAGTATGGTCAGCAATCCGGAAAACAGGAGATAGAATACCCCCGTATAAAACAACGGCCAGATAATGCCCGCGCTTTTTATAAAGGACTGCCCTTCCCATATGATCTCATATACGGCTATGACTCTCGCTAAAGACGTATCCTTTACCAGAGTGATTATCTCATTGGAGATCGGAGGAACTATCCTCTTGATCACCTGCAGCAAAATGATCCTGAAAAAGATCTGGAAACGGGTCATCCCCAATACCTGTCCTGCCTCATACTGACCTATGGGGATCGATTGTATACCCCCCCTGTATATCTCTGAAAAGTAGCAGGAATAATTTATCACAAAAGCCACAAGTGCAGCTGCAAACCGGCCTCCGTCCCCGGCTCCCCATACATTTGCCTGAAGAATTATCCCGGGTCCGTAATACATGACTAAAAGCTGCAGCATCAGCGGAGTTCCCCTGATGACCCATATCACAAACCGAACGGGCGCCTTTATCGCCCTGATCCTCGACATGGATCCAAAGCTGATCAAAAGTCCCAAAGGCAGTGAAAAAAGAAGCGTAAGTACAAAAAGCTTTATTGTATGAAGAAATCCCCCAAATAAGGTAAGGGTTACATTAAGGAACATCCTCTACTTTACCAGAGCCTCCTGCACCCCATACTTCTCGGCTATGGTCTCTATGCTTCCGTCATCAGTATACTTCTTTATCTCATCATCTATAAACGCAGCCAGATCAGAGCCCTTCCTGCATCCCACAACATATTCCTCCGTAGTAAGATCCACGGTATGCGTAAGGTCATCATAGCTTGTTCCCTCTCCGACCATGGCTCCTGCCATCAAAAGATCGATTATCGATGCATCCGAGGTTCCAGCCTCGACCTCCATCAATGTATCTGCCTGCGAAGTAACAGAAGTATGCTCCAGCCCCATATCATTGGCAACCTCTTCCCCGGCGGAGCCTGCTTCTACGGCAAAGGTAAGTCCCTGGATACTATCCATCGTAGAATATTTGGATGCCACATCCGCCTTCACGACTACAGTCTGCGCGTTATTAAGATACGGCTTGGTACATGCCATTGCCGACGCCACCTCGTCTGTAAGAGTCATTCCATTCCATACTACATCAATACTCTTGTTATCAAGCTCAAGGATCTTGTTATCCCAGTCTATCTCGGTAAACTGTACTTCTACGCCAAGATCCTCTCCGACCTTCCTGGCCAGATCCGCATCGAATCCTACCCATTCACCGCTGTCATCCTGATAGTCCATTGGGGCAAAATCCGTAATCCCGACTATAAGCGTCCCCTTTGCTTTGATATAGTCAACATCCCCCCCGGATGCACTGCTGCTTTTACCACAGCCTGTAAGTGTTCCTGTTATCATGACCGCTGAAAGAACCAGCGCCGCTATTCTTCTGTACATGCCTGCCTTTCCTCCTCTAACCTCTAAGTTAACGGTAGTGTACTAAGATCAGTAAACGGTAGTACACTAAGCTCGCGAAAAACCTTGCCAAGTGTGTCTTCGTTTTACTACAGCCGATGCCGAACAAACAGCTGTCGGCTGTTCAGCGCCCTCTCATGCATGAAATCCAGGCTTTAAATGCCTTGCCAGGATTTCAAAGCAAATATACCCGGTGCACAGAATCTGCCTGCTGCACTTTCTGAAGATGCCGAGTTACAAAGATAACACAGTCAGCTCTAATTGTAAACCACCCTGCGGTAGGCCTTCTTTCCCTTTCTGAGCACCAGTCCGCCCTTCAGCTCTTCTTTAGTGTACGATTTCCTGAAATCCGTTATCTTCTCATCGTTCGCCGAAACACCGCCCTGCTGCACAAGCCTTCTCGCATCCGATCTCGTAGGAGACAGCCCTGCGGCAACCAGCAGCTGCAGGATATCGGCGGCTCCGTCCTTAAAATCATTCTCTCCCAGAGCAGCAGTCGGCATGTTTTCCGTATCCAGATTCCCGGAGAATATACCCCGTGCTGTTTCCTGTGCCCTGTCAGCCTCCTCCCTGCCGTGCACAAGCTCTGTAAGCTCATGCGCCAGCAGTTCCTTCTTCTCGTTTATCCTGTCCTCATCCCAGGCATCTATCTCTTTTATCTTATCCATGGGCAGGAAAGTGAGAAGCCTGAAGCACATCATTACATCTGCATCATCTACATTACGCCAATACTGATAAAAATCATATGGTGAGGTTTTCTCGGGATCAAGCCATACAGCCCCCTTCGCTGTCTTTCCCATCTTCTTTCCTTCATTATTCAGGAGAAGTGTCTGGGTCATGGCAAAGCAGTCATCACCTGTCTTCCGCCTTATAAGCTCCGTACCGGCCAGCATATTGCTCCACTGGTCATCGCCTCCGAACTGCATATTTACTCCATAATGTTCATGCAGGTACCAGAAATCATAAGCCTGCATTATCATATAATTAAACTCAAGGAAGGAAAGCCCCTTCTCCATTCTCTGTTTATAGCACTCGGCTCTGAGCATGTTATTTACCGAAAAATGAGCCCCAACCTCTCTGAGCAGATCAATATAATTGAGAGAAAGGAGCCAGTCCGCATTATTGACCATGATGGCTTTATCTTCACCAAACTCGATAAAGCGTTCCATCTGTTTCTTAAAGCAATCGCAGTTATGCTGGATAGTCTCAGGCGTCATCATGGATCTCATATCCGTTCTTCCTGACGGATCTCCTATATATCCGGTTCCTCCTCCTATCAGCACCACAGGTCTGTTGCCTGCAAGCTGCAGCCTCTTCATAAGACACAGCGCCATGAAGTGTCCTACATGCAACGAATCCGCAGTTGGGTCAAAGCCTATATAAAAACGCGCTCCTCCCTTGTTTATAAGTTCTCTTATCTCCTTCTCATCTGTAACCTGGGCTATCAGTCCTCTTTCCTGAAGTTCTTCGTATATCTCCATTTCTGTATTCTCCTCTAAATAACGACAGTTTATTATCTGACTTTAAGCGTCCGGAATGACATTTCCCTATATCTTCGGCCTACTGTAATAAGTCGGAATATATTACCATAGCACGGTAAAATCAGCAATCTTTAACTTCTTCTCCTGTATTTCAGGAAATGATAGATAAGGTCAAAATATGTTTGCTCTTCCTCCTCGCTTCCGTCGCGCACAAGCTCCCATTCCGGATCTGCATCGAGATCAGGAAAAAATGTATCCGCTTCGTAACTCTCGTCTATTTTGGTGATATAGCACTCATCGCACATCGGAAGAAGCTGCCTGTATATTTCTGCTCCCCCTATGCAATATATTTCCTTATCCTCATAGCGTGCCAGGAATCCCTTTAGCTCCTCTATGCTGCGAGCCTCTTCCACTCCTTCGGGAAGGCTGCTCCCCCCCCGTGTAAGAACAATATTGACTCTGTCTCTTAAAGGCTTACCACCCGGAAAGCTCTCCAGTGTCTTTCTGCCCATGACTACCACCTGTCCGGTCGTAGTCTCCCTGAAAAACCTCTGATCCGCAGGTATCTGCACCAGCAGTTTTCCTTTCAGTCCTATTCCCCAATTTCTATCCACGGCTGCTATGGCTATCATATTCACCCCCATTTATCCGCAAGAGCATCTATCTGATCCGCAAATTTCGCAAGATCCTTATTTGCCAGATGCTCGTTCTTCCGGATAATCGACATGAGCCTCTGGCCTGCGGCAAGAAGCCTGTCAAATACTGCATTGCCTGTACGCTTCTCCGCTTTGGCGATCCTGATGCCCTTAGTCTCAACAACAAATTCTCCCTTGAGAAGATCATATATCGTGCCGGAGAAAGGGGCATATGTATCATATCCCAGTTCCTCATGCAGTGTCTTCGCAAAGACCTCCGTTATGGTATCTTCACCGTGAACTACAAATACCTTTTCCGGCTTTTTATCAAAGCCCCTCATCCAGTCAAGCAGCCCGGCCTTGTCAGCATGCCCCGACATTCCTATAAGCTTCGCTATATCAGCCTTAACAGCGATTTCCTCACCGAAAAGCCTGACTTTCTCAGCCCCGTCCACAAGAGCTCTTCCCAATGTGCCTACAGACTGATATCCTACAAAGAGGATCGTAGACTCCGGTCTCCAGAGATTATGCTTAAGATGATGTCTTATCCTTCCGGCATCGCACATTCCGGAGGCTGAAATTATGACCTTGGGCTCTTCGATATCATTGATCTCCCTTGATTCGTCCGTGGTTATCGCAAGACAGAGTCCGGGAAAATCAAGGGGATTGATTCCCTTATTAATAAAATCCAGAGCTTCATCATCAAAGCATTCCCTGCCGTTTTTGTGAAAGACCTCTGTCGCATCCACTGCAAGCGGCGAATCCACAAACACCTTAAAGCCCGGGTTTACCTTCACAAGCCCCTTCTGCTTTATTTCTCTGATAAAGTACAGTATCTCCTGCGTACGTCCCACCGCAAATGACGGAATGACTACATTCCCACCTCTTGCAAAGGTTTTTTCCAATATACCGGCGAGTTCTGATACATAATCTATCTTTTCGGCGGAGTGAAGCCTGTCACCGTATGTAGACTCTACAAGTACATAATCAGCTTCCCTTACATATCCCGGATCCTTTAATATAGGCTGGTCC
>CACZNY010000121.1 GCA_902782655.1 uncultured Lachnospiraceae bacterium | reverse complement strand
TTTTCTGTTCGTTTACGAAATCCCAAAGCCCGAATTTTTCGTATCTTTTATAATTGCTCTCCATAAGGGAGTGAAGCAGATAGTAATCAAAGTATCCCGCCCCGGTGCGCTCAAGGCTCGTGTAAAACTCCTTCTTTGCGATCTTTTCCGTGGGAGCCGTGATGAAGGCATTGAGCTTGGTGGCCAGAGTATAGGCTTCTCTTGGATGGCGGTCCACCAGAGCCTTTTTTGTAGCTGCCTCAGAGCCGGGATATATGAAGGCCGTGTCAAAATAGGTGAAGCCGGCTTCAAGAAATCTATCCACCATCCTGCTTACCTGCTCAATATCTATCATGACGCCCTTGCGGGGCAGTCTCATCATGCCAAAGCCAAGCTTTGCCACATCCTTACCCAGATAATCCGTCATAAATCCTCCTTTCCGGAATATCTCAACTGTAAACGGTAGTACACGAAGCTCGTGAAATACCTACTATGTACGCAGAACCATTACGAAATCAGAGATTTCTATGGTTCTTGTGTCGCTAAGATTTCAGCGTAAAAAGAACTTTGTCGTTTCCTGATAATTGTATGGGAATTGAAGGGGAATGGCAACCTTCGGAAGAAGGTGTTGAAAATCAGCGCTTCTGCGGGCATAATATGATTAAAGCGCCAAAAGTAATTGTCACCACACAAGCTTGCTTGTGGTGGTGACAAGGACTTTGGGCGTTTGTATCATAATATAATTACTGGGCCGAGAGGAGCGCAGATAAAGATATGAAAAGCAATGGCACAAAAATGCATTAAAGATTCTTCAGGAGGGAACATGAAAAAAGGATTAAAAAGCAGATTATCAGCAGTTATTCTTGCTCTGGCTGTAGTCATATCCCAAAGCGGCCAGGTTCTGGCAGCAGAAATCAATGCTGCGGATAAGGAGTCTGTAAGCGGAAATCAGGAAGAGGCTCCTTTACAGGAGCCGGATGCCGTCAGCAACCGTATTTTGGCCGGCTACGGTATCGGCTCCGTACGGTCTGAGTCAGATGATAATGAGCTGTTATCAGAGGAAGCGGAAACGGACGGGGAAGGTTCGGCGGAAGATGATGCAGGGGATGCTTCCGTGTCCTTTGATGCGGCCGGTACGGCTCTTAAAGGGATGCCGGAGGATCATGTGCTCAGTGACACGGATCATCTCGGAAAGCAGATGATGGCCGAGCATGACGTAGTCTCGCAGCTTGATACGCTGCAGGCCGGTGTGGACTACGTGGAGGATGAGGTCTTATTTATCTGTGATGATCCCGTATATGCGCAGACTGTTGCAGAGGCGTATAACGGAACCTTAAAGTCATGTGAGCTGGGAGTGGCGGTAATAAAGCTTGATACTACAAAGGTCACCGTTAAGGAGGCGGTAGCTGCAGGAGCCGATCCGTCAAATGATCTCCCTCCCGTTGACGTGAATGCCATAACCTCTATTTCGGATCCCGTTGATACGGACTCCTCAGAGTCTGTAGAAGACGAGATCGCCGGGGAAGCGCTTGCAGGTAAAAAGGAACAGTTAGCCGGCAGGGATCATTCGTACTGGACTACGGTTAAGGGATTTAACGATCCCGGTCTGGATCCTGCTTATATCTATGAGGGAAATCCCAGAGACCAGAAGGCGGTAAGCGGATATCAGTGGATGCATGATGCAGTGGACTCCTACAGAGCCTGGGCCGTATCAAAAGGAGAAGGTGTGACCGTCGCTGTCATTGATTCCGGTGTCTATAAGGGACATGAGGAGCTTGATGCTGCCGGAAAGGTGGATACAAGAGCATATTCGGTATCACCGTTTAAGGATAAGGTCGATCCTTCAGGGCATGGAACCCATGTGGCGGGGATAATCGCTGCCGAAGCCGGGAATGGTCTGGGAGGAACCGGTATAGCGCCTGAGGCAAAGATACTTGCAGTTCCGATCTTTGATTCCGACGGGCATTATGATACTGCGGATCTTATAAAAGCCATAAACTACGTTACAAATGCAGGAAAGCCTCTTGCACAGGTCATAAATATGAGCCTTGGAGGTCCG
>CACZNY010000120.1 GCA_902782655.1 uncultured Lachnospiraceae bacterium | reverse complement strand
TATATAACCGGTATGGCGGATTTTATGGGGCTTCGCTTTATCGTGAACGAAAGCGTGCTGATACCAAGATTTGATACGGAATTCCTGGTGGAAGAAATGATGAAAGATATCGGTGATGGTTCGTCGATCCTCGATATGTGCACAGGCTCAGGCTGCATACTTCTTTCTTTTATGAGGTATAAAAACGGGATAAGGGGCACGGGAGCGGATATTTCGGAGGCAGCGCTTAAGATCGCGAAGGAAAATGAGAAAATTATTTTTGGAACGAAGGCCTCGCCGGCGGATAATGTAAATGCAGGGGACGGACTGCATGATGCTGTAGAGTGGATACTGACGGATATGTTTGAAAATGTGATGGGAATCTATGACTGCATTGTCAGCAACCCGCCGTATATCAGGTCTGATGTGATACCAACGCTTATGCCTGAGGTAAGGGATCATGAGCCGCGGACGGCTTTGGACGGTGATGCTGACGGACTAAGGTTTTACCGTGTTATAGCAAGGGAAGCATCCTCTTATCTGAAAAGACGGGGCAGACTATACCTCGAAACGGGATATGACGAGGCGGAGGCCGTGACGGGGCTTCTGAAAGAGAACGGATTTACGGATGTGGAAGCACTGAAGGATTATTCCGGAAACTACAGAGTGATCAAATGCTGCAGAGGTGATCGATAATGTTTGAAAATGTGGAAGGCATAGTACTGAAATATGATGAGCTGACAAGGAGGATATCGGAGCCCGGAGCCGCATCGGACAGCAATAAGTATATGGCGCTGATGAAGGAGCAGGCAGGTCTTGCTCCGGTGGTGGAAGCCTATAAGGCTTATAAGGATAACGAGACGGCGATAAAGGACGCCTTACAGCTTATTGATGAGGAATCCGATCCGGATATGAAAGAGCTTGCCAGAGAAGAGCTGTCAGCTGCGAAGGATAAACAGCCGGAGCTTATTCAGAACCTGCGTCTTTTGCTGCTGCCAAAGGATGAGAATGATGATCGCAACGTCATTATGGAGATAAGAGCAGGAGCGGGGGGAGATGAAGCTGCTTTGTTTTCCTATGATCTTTACCGGATGTATACCCACTACATAGAGGCCAGGGGCTGGAGCACGGAACTGATGGAGTGTGAAGAGACAGGTATAGGCGGCATGAAGAATGTGTCTTTTATGGTCAAAGGCGCAGGAGCTTATTCCGTGCTGAAATATGAGTCGGGGGTTCACAGGGTTCAAAGGGTTCCGGAGACGGAATCGGGAGGGAGGATCCATACCTCCACGGCAACCGTTGCGGTGATGCCGGAGGCAGAGGAAGTGGATATAGAGATAGATGAAAAGGATATACGCATAGATGTCATGCGGGCCTCCGGAAACGGAGGGCAGTGCGTCAATACGACAGACTCTGCGGTAAGGCTTACACATTATCCGACAGGGATAGTGATATACTCTCAGACGGAAAAGTCCCAGCTCCAGAATAAGAACAAGGCCTTTGCCCTCCTCAGATCAAAGCTGTACGACCTGGAGCTTCAGAAGAAACAGGAGAGCGAATCGGCAGAAAGAAGGAGCCAGATAGGCACCGGAGACAGATCGGAGAAGATAAGAACCTATAATTTTCCTCAGGGCAGGGTCACGGATCACAGGATACACCTTACGCTGTACAGGATAGATGATGTCATTAACGGTGATCTTAAGGAGATCATAGACGCGCTTACAGAGGCTGACAGGGCGGCGAAACTGGCGGAAAACGTTTGATTCACGCCCTTCGGCACTGTACGGACGGCGGACTGATATGTTATAATACGGGATACGTCTTTTCCGTGATCAGAATGAAAGACAATACCACAAGGAGGACTGATACCGCTTAAAATGTCGGAAACAGTCATTAGGGAAGGTAACGAAATAGAGAGATTAAGACGGAGGCTCAAGGATACGAGTGACCAGCTTAATATCCTTTTGAGCAGCATGCCCGGCGGCGTCATGACATATGATGCGGATACGGGAAAGATCCTGTATGTGAATGAGGGCCTGCTGAACATTTTCGGATGTGGAGAGCAGGAGCTTCGTGAGCACTTCATGGACAGCTTCAATCTTTTCGTTATGAAAGAGGATCGGCGCAGGATAAAGGAGCTTATTGAAACACAGATACAGTTTTTTGATCATGTGGAGCTTGCGTACAGATCCATAGGGTTGTCTGAGGAGATCATATGGTTCAGTCATAAAGCGACGATCAGGACGCAGGAGGATGGCAGCAGAGTTTTTTTCTGTGTTCTTTCTGACATGACTGAGCAGAAAGCCATTCAAAACCAGCTGCAATCCATGAATGAGCAGCTCTACATGGAGACAGAGCGCTTTAAGCTCATTGAAGAAGCAATAGACAATGTTGAGTATGATTATGATGTGGATAAAGACAGCCTTTCAGTATCAAGGAAGGACAGCAGCGGTGTAAGGCACTGGAAGAATATCGACCATGCCTTCACAGGGGGGCAGGCTTTCCGCACTATACATCCCGACGACCTGGATGTAGTAAAGTCTGTTTTTGGTTCAGCTATGAAGACGGCGGGCAAGGGAGTCGTAGAATACAGGATGGCTTTTGAGGGAGAAACCTATCTCTGGTACCGCTTGAATTATGCTTCTTTTGAAGGGAAGAGTGAAAGAATAATCAGGGTCGTGGGCTCTGCCAAGGATATAACGGTCGAGAAGCTGGAGCAGGAGAGACTGAGAACTGAAGCCGAGAGGGACGGTATGACAGGGCTTTTGAATAAGACAGCTATGCAGCTGTATTGTGCGGCTCACCTTTCAAAGAGCGATTTCAATGACTGCCATGCTCTCTTCATGATAGATACCGATAATTTCAAATCAGTGAACGATACTCTGGGACACGGGGTAGGCGATGATACCATAAGATTTGTGGCGGACAATATCCGCAATGTTTTCAGGGATACTGATCTTGTGGGCCGCATGGGCGGAGACGAGTTTATGGTGCTTATGAGCCATACTACCCTTGAGATAGCAAGGGATCGTGCTCAGAGGCTTAATGACAGGATAAGATCGGATGTAAAGGGACAGGATGAGAGTGTCCATATAAGCTGCTCCATAGGTATAGCGTTCTTTGCGAAGGACGGAGAGGATTACGATACATTATTCAGAGCGGCGGATGCTGCGCTGTATGAAGCCAAGGAATCAGGAAAGGATTGTTACAGGATATATGGGGAGAGCGGCAGATAAGCTGTCACTGAGTGTTGCCGCATGTTTTTTTATAGCGGCATTTCTTACGGGATGCGGATCGGGGACGGCTCATATTAAAGAGGCTGACTCTCTGATAGAAAACGGATCCTATGCCGAGTCGCTCGAGAGCCTTGAAGCTGCCGAGAAAGCGGGAGAGAATATCAGGCTTATACACCGATCCCGGGGCATAGCTGAAATGGGGCTTTCCGATTATGGGGCAGCTGTTGATGATTTTACGGCTGCACTGTCTGAAAATAAGGGCTATGTGCAGCGAATGGACATTGATATCTCTTATTATCTTGCTGTCTCGCAATACAGACTTGGCGATGTTAAAGGGGCTAATGATACATACTCGGCGATCATAGCGTTATTTCCAAAGGAGTCGGATGCATACTATCTCAGAGGGCGGACCTTTATTGCCATGCAGGATGTCGACAATGCAAAATCCGACTTCGACAAGGCGGTAAAGCTCTCGCCGGACGACCCGGACCTGTATATCCAGATATATGAGGCGCTGTCTGATGCGGGATTGTCGTCGGACGGGGAGAGATATTTGAAAAGCGCCATGGAGCTTAATAAAAAGCTGTCATCGTTTCAAAAGGGGCGGCTGTACTTTTGCATGGGCGATTACGACAGAGCGAAGGAGAATCTGGAAAATGCCGTGAAGAACGAAAAGGAGCCTCAGGCCACGCTTTATCTGGGGCGCACCTACGAGGCGATGGGAGATATGAATTACGCGGCTTCTCTTTACAGGTCATATCTGGAGAATGATCCATCCAATGCCCAGGTTACGAATCAGCTGGGACTTTGCCTTATGGCACTGTCTGATTACAGTGCGGCTTTGGAGGCTTTTAACAGAGGAATAGAGCTTGAGGATCCGGCTATGGATCAGTCGCTTAGATTCAATCAGATAGCGGCCTATGAGTATTTGGGAGATTACGACAGGGCCAAAACACTTATGCAGGATTATCTTGAGGATTATCCCGCAGATGAGGGTGCAGTAAGGGAAAACGGATTTCTGGAAACAAGGTGATCATACCCGGGAGAATCATAAATGTTTTATGTAGTTAAGAGAGACGGCCAAAAGGCCGATTTTGACATTACCAAAATAAATGACGCTATAGTAAAGGCATTTGTTGCATGCGAGAAGCAGTACAATAATGACATTATTGAGCTCCTTGCTTTGCGCGTCACTGCTGATTTTGAGGAGAAGATAGTAAACGATGCGATAGGAGTCGAGGATATACAGGATTCCGTTGAAAAAGTACTGAATCAGGCAGGCTTTACCGAGGTAGCCAAGGCTTATATTCTTTACCGTAAGCAGCGTGAGAACGTGCGTAACATGAACTCGGCAATCCTTAACTATCGTGATGTAGTAAATTCCTATGTGCATAACGAAGACTGGAGAGTAAAGGAAAACTCTACAATAACCTACAGCGTGGGAGGCCTGATCCTCTCAAATTCGGGAGCGGTGACCGCCAATTACTGGCTGTCAGAGATATATGATCAGGAAATAGCAGGTGCGCACAGGGACTGTGATATGCATATACATGATCTCTCCATGCTGACGGGATACTGCGCAGGCTGGTCGCTTATGCAGCTTTTGCAGGAGGGGCTTGGCGGGATCAAGGGCAAGATATCTTCATCTCCTGCCAGACATCTTTCGGTTCTTTGCAACCAGATGGTAAATTTTCTGGGAATTATGCAGAATGAATGGGCAGGGGCTCAGGCCTTCTCATCCTTTGACACCTATCTTGCACCCTTCGTGAGATCGGAAAACCTCTCGTACAGGGAGGTAAAGCAATGTATCGAATCGTTTATTTTCGGAGTCAATACTCCCTCAAGATGGGGGACGCAGGCGCCGTTTACTAATATTACCCTCGACTGGACAGTGCCGGATGATCTGGCGGAAATGCCGGCCATAGTCGGAGGCAAGCCGCAGGATTTCTGCTACAGGGACTGTAAGAAAGAGATGGATATGGTAAACCGCGCCTTTATCGAGACTATGATAGAAGGCGACGCTGACGGCAGGGGCTTTCAGTATCCGATACCGACATATTCCATCACCCGTGATTTTGACTGGTCGGATACGGAAAATAATAAGCTGTTGTTCGAAATGACCAGTAAGTACGGCACGCCATATTTCTCAAACTATGTGAATTCGGACATGAAGCCTTCTGATATCCGTTCCATGTGCTGCAGGTTGAGGCTGGATCTCAGGGAGCTTCGCAAAAAAAGCGGCGGATTTTTCGGTTCCGGAGAGTCTACCGGATCGATAGGAGTTGTAACGCTCAATATGCCCCGCCTTGCGTATCTCTCCATAAGTGAAAACGACTTTTTCGCGCGGCTTGACAGACTTATGGATATAGCGGCCAGGTCGCTTAAGGTCAAGAGGGAGCTTATATCCAGACTTCTCGAGGAAGGGCTCTATCCTTATACCAAAAGATATCTGGGATCCTTTAAGAATCATTTCTCGACGATAGGACTTGTGGGAATGAATGAAGCCTGCCTTAATGCGAACTGGATCGCAAAGGATCTGACACACAGGGAGTCGCTGGATTTCACAAAGAAGGTCCTGAACCATATGAGGGAACGCCTCATTAAGTATCAGGAGCAGTATGGAGATCTGTATAATCTTGAGGCATCCCCGGCAGAGAGCACGGCCTACAGGCTTGCGAAGCACGACAGGCAGAAATATCCCAATATAATCACGGCGGGGGCACCGGGTGAGACACCTTATTATACCAATTCCTCGCATCTGCCGGTGGGATTTACGGGTGATATCTTTGAGGCCCTGGACAAAGAGGACGAGCTTCAGGTGCTGTATACATCCGGAACGGTATTCCACTGCTTCCTTGGGGAGAAGCTTCCTGACTGGAGGGCAGCTGCTGAGCTTGTAAAGAAGATTTCGGATAATTACAAACTCCCTTATTACACGATCACACCGACATATTCAGTCTGTCCCGAACACGGGTATCTTTCAGGAGAGCAGAGGATATGTCCGAAATGCGGCAGGGCTACGGAGATCTATTCGAGGATAACCGGATATTACAGGCCCGTGCAGAATTGGAATGATGGAAAGATTCAGGAATTTGCAGACAGGAAAACATATGAGGTAAGTGAGTAATGATAAGCAGACTGATAGAAAAAATCGTTGAAAAAAAGGCGCCGGTGGTGGTTGGGCTTGATCCCGGCCTGAAGTTTATACCGACTCACCTGATGAAAGAGGCTGTGGAAAAGAAGGGGGATACTCTTGAAGCGGCAGCAGACGCGGTCTTATCGTTTAATAAAGCAATAGTTGATGCGGTGTCTGATCTTATCCCTGCAGTAAAGCCTCAGATCGCCATGTACGAGCAGTTCGGCCTGCCGGGGCTTTCCGCCTACAAGGAGACAGTGGATTACTGCCATGAAAAGGGACTTATAGTCATTGCTGATGTGAAGAGGGGAGATATAGGATCTACTTCCGAGTCATATGCCATTGCGCATCTCGGGGAGATAAAGGTGGGCGATGCTTCATGCAGACCGTTTGACGCGGATTTCGCTACGGTCAATCCATACCTTGGAACAGACGGTGTGAAGCCCTTTATTGATGTATGCAATAGAAATGACAGGGGAATCTTCGTACTGGTAAAGACCTCCAATCCTTCAAGCGGGGAATTCCAGGATCAGCTCATAGCCGGTGAGGGCATGTCTGAGGATGCTGAGGAGCTGTCAAGGCTCGAGGGCGCGGAAGGCATGAATGTGACAGGCAGACCGTTGTTTGAGCTGGTGGCTGACAAGGTAAGGGAGTGGGGGCTGGATTCCATGGATGGGGCATACAGCAATGTAGGAGCTGTAGTGGGAGCTACCTACCCCGGACAGGGGGAGGCTGCCCGAAAGCTCATGCCGCATACCTATATCCTTGTACCCGGCTACGGGGCACAGGGGGGTAAAGCTTCAGATCTCAGGGCATTCTTTAATAAGGACGGACTCGGAGCCATAGTCAATTCGAGCAGAGGCATTATAGCGGCTTACACGAAAGAGCCATACAGCAGCCGGTTTGATGAGTTTACTTTTGCAGAGGCCTCAAGGGAGGCAGTAAAAGATATGATAAAGGATATCAATGCGGTATTGTGAGCCGTGAAGAAGGATTCGGAGGGATGACGATGGAGAGATATAAGGAAGAGTTTATAGAGTTTATGATAAGGTGCGAAGTACTGAAGTTCGGTGACTTCGTGACCAAAAGCGGCAGAAAGACTCCTTTTTTTGTGAATACGGGATATTACCGCACGGGAGAACAGCTGGGAAAGCTCGGAAGATACTATGCCAGAGCGATAGCGGAAAGCTTCGGCACGGACTTTGAAGTGCTCTTCGGGCCGGCCTATAAGGGGATACCGCTCACGGTAGCGGCTACTATAGCGCTTGCAGAGGAACATGATGCAAAGATCAGGTATTGCAGCAACAGGAAAGAGGTAAAGGATCATGGCGATAAGGGGATCCTTTTGGGGGGGCCGATAAACGACGGTGACAGAGTCGTTATAATTGAGGATGTGACAACGGCAGGGACCTCCATAAGAGAAACGCTTCCCATAATAATGGCTCAGGGAAAGGTTAAGATAACAGGCATGTGTGTTTCCGTAGACAGACAGGAAAGAGGGGAGGGGAAAAAGTCCGCACTCAGTGAAATAGAAGAAAAGTTCGGATTTCCCACCCATGCCATAGTAACCATGAGCGAGGTCATAGAGTATCTTACCTCTCATGAAGTTGACGGGAGGATCATAATAGACAGCAGATTAAAGGCTGCCATAGATGCTTACTATGAGCAGTATGGTGCGGAAGGATAAATGTCGATATTTGAAAAAAGATATATATTTACAAGCAACCGACACTCCAAAACGGGAATGATGGCGTTCATGTTTGGCATGATGGCTCTCATTTCCTTTTTTTTGGCTGTAGT
Source organism: uncultured Lachnospiraceae bacterium (assembly GCA_902782655.1). Lineage (GTDB taxonomy): Bacteria > Bacillota > Clostridia > Lachnospirales > Lachnospiraceae > NK4A144. Next base: position 10,737 of record CACZNY010000120.1, on the reverse strand, counting down.
CTTCTGTATTAAGGATGCGGATGCGATGGCTTCGCGTATGGGGGGAGCCGGGCTGCTTGCAATGGTATTTGCCTTTGTGGGTATAGTGCTGGGCTTAAAGGCGCTCAGTGAGAGTGATGTATTCCCGATGCTGCCAAGGGTTGGTTTTGCAGTTTCTGTGATATCCATGCTCCTGTGGGCATTAGTGATCTATATCGGTATAACAGGCATCGGATAACTGCCAGACAGCCGTAGTGCTTTGGACGGCTAAGGCTTCGGATGATTTCATGGAGGATAATGGGGGATATGGCGGATAAGGAAGAATTGAGGGAAAGGAATCTGCTGGCGAAGGAAAGGCTGATCTCACTGGAAAAAGAAAGAGAGATTTACGACCCCTATGGTGAGTACTTCCGCAGGGGGGCAGGGTTTCTGCTGCGCGGATCCTACGAAGATCTGAAACCGGAACGGTACGATACGGCGTATGTGAATCCGGTTTATGCCGTTTCCCTGTTCGGTACTGACATGGGAAGGCTGCTTTCGTTCCTTGCTTATGAGCTGACAGCTGTAATACCTTTTAAGGCAGAGGAAGATTTAAGGCTTGAGGATATAACCATACTGTATGAGGTGTTCCTCGAGGTATATACTGCATTCTGCGCTGAGATGACGGAAGATAGCGGAAAGACTGTATCAGATTCCCTGGTGTCTGATGTGCATATGATACTGAAAAGCTTTGTGACTGATTATACTGACGTGACCGTGACGGACAGGGTTGCAGACCAGGTTGACCCTTCCAGGGATTTCGCCAAAAGGATAATAATGGGCTCCGATCTGACCGATCTGTCTTATCTTGACAGATTCGGAGAGTATGTTACCGAGGATACTAGAAAGCTTGCCGGGTTCATAAATTCACTTTCAGAGGATGAGATAGAGAGCATGGCAGAAACCTTCACACAGGGATTTATTAAGGGCTTTGCCGTGACAGGCAAGGATATCTCCAAAAAGAAGACTGTTAATATCAGATATAATCTGGGCTTTGAAAGGCTTGTCCGTGCATCCATAGAAAGCTTTGCAAAAGCCGGACTTGATGTGACCATTTTCAGAAAGCCTCTTCATGCTGCTGTCAGAGGCGGTCTCAGCCGTGTCGGATACTACGGCGATCTTGTGAACGAACAGATGGATTATGACCACAGGGAGGACGAGGCGCTTTTCCTTGACAGAGCCTATGTGGAGAGAAAGCTTGAAGTATTGGAGAATGCCTACTTAAGGGTTAAGGATATGGCTGCGGTTTTTGCGGGGCCGGCGGTTATGGAAAGATTTGGAAAGAAGGAGTTTGTGCCGGTAAATCACGATGAAAGCTACAGGCTTTCAGAAAAGCAGTCAAAGCTGAAGACTGAGCTCAGATCCAGAGCATCGGAGATACAGAATAAATACATACATATGGATGAGAGATCATTTACCATCATATCCTATCCCGTGCCTGAGACGGGACCTGATTTTCCTGAGATCTTTAAGGAGACAGTGACAATAAACACGCTGTCTGATGAGCACTGGCAGGAGATGCAGCAGCACATTATTGAAGAGCTGGAAAAAGGCGATTTCGTGGAGATAATCGGCGAAGGAACGAATCGGACCAATATGAGGATATGTCTTCATCCCATAGCAGATATAAAGCAGGAGAGCATTTTTGAAAACTGTACAGCTAATGTGAATATACCCGTGGGAGAGGTTTTCACATCCCCTGTCCTAAAAGGTACTGATGGGATACTTCATGTGTCCAGGGTATATATCAACGGGCTTATATTCAAGGAGCTTCAGTTTACGTTCAAGGATGGCTTTGTTACTGAGTATTCATGCAAAAACTTTGATGAAGAAAAGGAGAACCGGAGATATATAGAAGAAAACATCCTTTTCCATCATGAAACACTGCCCATGGGAGAGTTTGCGATAGGTACAAATACCACGGCATATATTATGGCAAAGAGATTCGGCATATCAGACAAGCTTCCTATACTGATCGCCGAAAAGACCGGGCCGCATTTTGCGCTTGGAGATACCTGCTATACTTATGAGGAGGATACAGAGACATTCAATCCCGACGGCAGGAGGCTTGTGGCCAGGGATAATGAGCATACTCTCAAATACCGCAGGGATGACCCGCTGAAGGCCTATTTCAACTGCCATACGGATATCACTCTGCCATATGAGGAGCTTTCGGAGATAGCCAGCGTAGATGCTGAAGGCGGAAGGCATGTTATTATCAAAAACGGTCTCTTTGTCGTGCCCGGAACGGAGGAGCTTAATAAACCCCTGGAACTGTTTACAAAGGGTTAATGTGTGTTATAATGCTTTGGTTGTATCGTAACGTTGAAGGGGCTGACATGCCTGAAACAAAAGTCAGATGATCGGCTTTTTTGAATAACAGAGGACGGATAAATGTACAAAGTCGGAATAGTCATGGGATCTGATTCGGATATCCGGCAGATGGCCAAGGCGGCAGATATACTTAAAGAGTTTGATATAGGATATGAGATGGTGATAATCTCAGCACACCGGGAGCCTGATGAGCTTATCAGATGGTGCAGGGGTGCATGGGACAGAGATATAAGGGTGATAATAGCCGGGGCAGGAATGGCGGCGGCTCTTCCGGGGATGTGCGCAGCGCTTTTTGAGGGGCCGGTGATAGGAGTACCGCTCAGCGCTAAAGTTCTTGACGGTATGGATTCGCTTCATTCGATGCTGATGATGCCGCCCGGAGTGCCGGTGGCTACGGTCGCTATAGACGGGGCAAAGAATGCGGGAATACTTGCTGCCCAAATACTGTCAACGGCTTCGGACGAGGCGGCTGCGGAGATACGTGAAAAGCTTGTGGCCTATAAAAAGGACATGAGAGACGGAGTTAAGAAAAAAAACGACCGGCTCCAGGAGATAGGCTACGAAGAATATATTAAGGAGAAGTAATGTCAATTGATTATAAATCAGCCGGTGTGGATATAGAAGCCGGCTACAGGTCGGTAGAGCTTATAAAGGATTTTGTAAAGTCAACTGCGAGACCAGAGGTCATAGGCGGACTGGGTGGCTTTTCAGGGGCGTTCAGCCTTGCGAGTGTACGGGAGATGACAGAGCCTGTGCTGCTTTCCGGTACTGATGGAGTGGGGACTAAGATAAAGCTCGCTTTTATTCTTGATAAGCATGATACGATAGGAATAGACTGTGTGGCTATGTGTGTGAATGATGTAGCCTGTGCCGGAGGGGAACCGTTATTCTTTCTTGATTACATCGCATGTGGAAAGAATTATCCCGAGAAGATAGCATCCATAGTGAAGGGAGTGGCTGAGGGCTGCAGAATGGCCGGAGCTGCTCTTATAGGCGGTGAGACAGCAGAGCATCCGGGGCTTATGCCGGAGGAGGAGTATGATCTGGCAGGCTTTGCCGTGGGGATAGCTGACCGCAAGGATATAATAGATGGCAGTGAGATCAAAAAAGGGGACGTTTTGATAGGCATTGCGTCGTCAGGCGTACATTCAAACGGGTTTTCTCTTGTAAGGAAGATATTCAGAATGGATGAGAAGTCCCTTTCAAGATATTACGATGATCTTGGATGCTCCCTGGGAGAAGCGCTTCTTACCCCTACTACCATATATGTTAAGAGCCTTGAAGCGGTGAAAAAAGCCGGTATAAAGCTGAAAGGCTGCTCACATATTACGGGAGGGGGATTTTATGAGAATATTCCCAGAATGCTGCCGGAAGGTATATCTGCCAGGATCAACCGCGATTCTTATCCGATACCGCCGATTTTTTCCCTGATGAGGACTGAAGGCAAGCTGGAAGAGCGTACAATGTACAATACGTATAATATGGGACTCGGTATGGTGGTCGCTGTGGACAGCGTTCATGCGGACGCGGTAATAAGAGCTGTAGAAAGCGCGGGAGAGAAGGCTTACATCGTAGGTGAGACAGTCTTGTCCGATACGGGAGTCGAGCTGTGCTGAACATAGCAGTGATGGTGTCCGGCGGAGGTACGAACCTTCAGGCTGTCATCGATGCGATTGAAGCCGGCCGTATTCACGATGCCAGAATAACGCGGGTGATAAGCAATAAGAAGGACGCCTATGCTCTTGAAAGAGCGGGAAAAGCAGGGATAGAGGCGGTGGCTGTATCACGGGCAGACTATGGGACAAGGGACGAATTCGATAAAGCCCTGCTCAGAGCACTGGATGAAGCGGCGCCTGATCTGGTGGTGCTGGCCGGCTTCCTGGTGGTCCTGTCGCCGGAGATAATAAGCAGATACAGAGGACATATGATAAACATCCACCCTTCGCTTATCCCCTCTTTTTGCGGAGAGGGATATTATGGTCTTAAGGTGCATGAAGAAGCGCTTAAGAGAGGGGTGAAGGTGACCGGCGCCACTGTACATTTTGTGGATGAAGGCTGTGATACCGGACCCATAATAATGCAAAAAGCCGTGGAGGTGGAGCCCGGGGATACACCCGAGACCCTGCAGAGGCGGGTGATGGAGCAGGCCGAGTGGAAAATACTACCGGAAACTATAGACCGTATAGCTCGTGGACTTATAAAACTGGAAAGCTGATGAGGTAGAAAACATGAAGGTACTTATCGTTGGAGGAGGCGGCAGAGAACATGCCATAGCTTTTGCCGTATCAAAGAGCCCTAAGGTAGATAAGATTTACTGTGCGCCGGGAAATGCCGGTATTGCCGACTTAGCCGAGTGTGTGGATATACAGGTCATGGACTTTGAGGAGATCGCAAAGTTCGCAAAAAAAACCGGGGTGGATCTTGTTATAGTAGGACCGGATGATCCTCTGGCAGCGGGCATAGTGGATGTGCTCAGGGGATATGGGCTGAAGGTGTTCGGACCTGACGGAAAGGCTGCCATACTTGAAGGAAGCAAGGCTTTCTCGAAGGATCTTATGAAAAAATATAACATTCCGACAGCGGAATATGAGGTCTTTGATAATGCGGATAAGGCATTGGCTTATCTTAAAGACTCCAGGTTTCCCATAGTGCTGAAGGCTGACGGGCTTGCATTGGGGAAGGGTGTGCTCATCTGCAATACCCCGGAGGAAGCTGAGGCAGGGGTTAAGGAGATAATGCTGGATAAGAAATTCGGTATGGCAGGCAACCGCATGGTCATAGAAGAATATATGACGGGGCGTGAGGTATCAGTTCTTACTTTCTGTGACGGAAAGACAATTAAGGTCATGAGCTCTGCCCAGGATCACAAGAGAGCCGGGGATGGAGATACCGGTCTCAATACAGGCGGCATGGGTACTTTTTCTCCGTCTCCGTTCTATACTGCGAAGATTGACGAATACTGTAAAAAACATATATATAAACCTACGGTAGATGCTATGGCCAAGGAGGGAAGACCCTTCAAGGGAGTTATTTTCTTCGGCCTCATGCTTACGGAGGACGGCCCCAAAGTGCTGGAATTTAACGCCAGGTTTGGAGATCCTGAGGCTCAGGTAGTGCTTCCGCGTATGAAAAATGATATAATCGACGTCATGCTTTCGTGTGTGGACGGGACGCTTGGAAAAGTGAAGCTGGAATTTGAAGATAACGCGGCAGTATGCGTGATGCTGGCTTCTAAAGGATATCCTGAGAAATACGAAAGAGGATTTGTGATAAGGGGCCTTGACAGCTTCGACGGGAAGGAAGGATACTACGTTTTTCACTCGGGTACTAAAAAAACAGGCAAAGGTATAGTCACTAACGGAGGAAGGGTGCTTGGCATCACTGCAAAGGGAGATAACCTGATAGAAGCAAGAGCGCGCGCATACGAAGCGGTGGAGTGGATAGACTTTGATAATAAGTATTACAGGCATGATATAGGGAAAGCCATAGAAGAAGTTTAACGGAGCTGAAGAAGGGGAGGAGAGGAAGAATGAAATTCAACAAGCTTAAGAAAATGATGCTGGGAGGAACCCTTGTGCTGGCGCTTTTATTCCAGTCGGTATTGATTGCGCCGGTGTACGCGGATGAAGAGGTGAATGCTGAGGGGGCAGAAGGTGAAGCTGCAGCTGAAGGAGGAGAAGTTCCCGAGGGGGCTGAGGGCGAGCCTGCGGAAGATGGCGGGGAGGCGTCCGGAGCGCCGGCAGTAGGAACCATTGTCACGAATAACGGCATGTATATAGCCAATACATTTCCCGATGAGTACATGCCTGCAGGCTTCAGAAAGATGACTGTGGCTTATCAGGATCAGAATGTAGAGCTTGCTTCCATGGATGCGTCTAACGGAACCGTCACGCTCGCATATCTTACAGATGCTACCGGATCCCACGGTGATTTCTATCTATGTGATACGACGACAGCCGAGATGTCGGATTTTGTGATGTTTGACGGCGGAAATGAACGCTTCATTGTCGTGCTCGATCCGGGAAGCGAGGAGGCACCGGAGGGATTTGAGCTTACGGCTCTTTCGGTAAACGGTAAATCCGTGAAAGCCTGGATATATACGGGAGAGGCATCAGACGATAAGGAAAAGAAGAAAAAGGATAAAGATAAGGATAAGGACAAAGAAGAGGAGGCATCCTCCGATGGCAGCGAGGATGAGGAAAAGGATAAGGGACTTCTGGGTGGACTTTTCGGCTCACTTAAGCCGGTCAGGGCATATGCGGGAGAGCTGGATCTTGGCATAGGCTCCGGCGCAGCGGGCAGCGGGGGTGATGCCGGAGCAGCAGTCGGCAGTGATGGAGCCGGAGAGGCTCCGGTGCCTGACAGTGCAGGTGATGGAGCGGAAGATCAGGAGAATGCGGCGGCATCAGACGAAGGAGCTTATGATGTATCTGCTCCGGCCGCTACCGGAGGAGAGCCTGATCCTTCTGAGTATTTCCTCGTATATGCCATGGATCAGTCCGGATACAAGGGATTCTTCCTTTATGATTCCGTAGGTCAGACCTATCTAAGATATGTGGATCTTGGAGCGGGAAATGCGGCGAAGCTTGAAAAGGCCTCTAAGAGCGCGAAGATAAGACTTTTTATCATCATAGCGCTTTTGGTTCTCCTTATCGTGCTCGTGATAATTCTGGTCAATATGGCACTTTCAGGAAAGCGTAATGACGACTATTATGACGACGATGACGACTATGAGGAGATGAAGCGAAGGGTAGAGAAGAAATCCAAGCGTGCTCCGCGGCTCAGTCGTAATGATTATGATGATTATGATGACGACGATGATTATGATGATTATGACGAAGATGACGATGTGGAGGATGTGAAGGTATATAACAGAAAGCCGGACCGCAGGAGACTTGCTCCGGCACAGCCGCAGCATCAGCCCGTGCGGCAGGCTCCGGGGCAGCTTGGGGCAAGAAGAAAGGCGCCGTCGCAGGATATTGATCTTGATGATGATTTCAGTTTTGATTTCATTAAGAAATAGGAACTTTTATGTATGATATAGCAATAATCGGGACGGGGCCGGCGGGAGTTTCTGCTGCTCTGACAGCAAAAAACAGAAATAAAAGCATACTTCTCCTTGGCAGGAAGGAACTGTCCGGAAAGGTACTGAAGTCCCATAAGATATTGAATTATCCCGGCTTGCCCGGTATAGCAGGTGAAGATCTGGTTAAGGCTATGCAGAGACATCTGGACGATATGGGGATCGAGATCACTGCTGAGCAGGTCACGAATGTATATGCTATGGGTGACAGGTTTGCTATACAATGTGCAAAGGAGATGTATGAATCGAAGACAGTGATAATAGCCAGCGGCGTCATGCCGGGAAAGCTTCTGCCGGGCGAGGAGGAGAATCTGGGACGTGGCGTAAGCTATTGTGCTACCTGTGACGCAGCACTCTACAAGGGAAAGCAGGCTGCGGTCATCGGTTATTCTCCGAAGGAAGAGGATGAGGCAGAGTTTCTTGCGGAGATGGCTGAAAAGGTTTATTACATTCCGGTTTATAGTGATGAAATAAGGCTTAAGGGATCAAATATTGAGATAGTAAAGGGCGCACCCAGGGAAATACGGCGTGAAGAGGGAAAGAGTGTGCTTGTATTGGAGGATCGGGAGATAATATCCGATGGAGTATTCGTTTTGAGAGATGCCGTTTCTCCGGGACAGCTTGTGCCTGGACTGGAAACGGAGGGGGCTCATATAAAAACGGCAAGGGATATGTCTACAAGCATTAAAGGATTGTTTGCAGCGGGTGATATCACCGGTACGCCATATCAGGATGCCAAGTCGGTGGGAGAAGGAAATGTAGCTGCTCTGTCGGCTGTGGCTTATCTGGCAGAAGCGGCGAAGTCATAGGTGGGAGTTTTTTTACAGCCATAGGCAGGAGGTGCGATCATGGTCAATGTCATTAATTCTGAAAAATGGGCGGAAGTAGAAGCGCAGGATTTTGCTGTAGTTGATTTCAATGCAACCTGGTGCGGGCCATGCAAGATGATGGCGCCGGTTCTGGAGGAGCTTTCCGCTGAATATGACGGAAAGGTTTCATTTTATGCGATAGATGTGGATGAGAATCCGGATCTTGCAGGGAAATTCTCCGTAATGAGCATACCCAATCTGGTATTTCTGAAAAAAGGAGAGAAGACTGATGCTTCCGTAGGCTTCGTACCCAAGGCTAATCTTAAGTCCTGGATAGACTCAAATATCTGAGGAAGCGTCGGATTTCAGTCTGCATCCGGGACAGGTCTGGTTTACGCTGTAGGAAAATTCATCGGGAGAGGCGAGGACGCATACGGCGGAAGCTGATATGCCCTCGCCTCTGCCTGTAAAGCCAAGGTGTTCTTCCGTGGTTGCTTTCACATTTACCTGGCTGATATCTATTTCAAGGGCATCTGCTATGTTTTCACGCATCTTATCTATATGGGGGCTCATTTTGGGAGCCTGTGCTATTATCGTTGCGTCTATATTCTGAATGAAATACATTTTATCCAGAAGCATTTCGCCAACTCTGGAAAGCAGCATAAGGCTGTCAGCTCCCCTGTAGGCTTCATCCGTATCAGGAAAATGCCTGCCTATATCACCGAGGGCAGCAGCGCCGAGAAGAGCGTCCATTATGGCGTGAAGGAGGACATCTGCGTCCGAATGCCCCAGCAGACCCTTTTCATAAGGGATTTCCACACCGCCTATGATAAGCTTCCGGCCTTCTGTAAGTTTATGAACATCATATCCCTGTCCTATACGCATGATCCTTCCTCCGTCCAAGCAGGGCTGACCGTATTTTTTTTAGTAAGCCCGGGGCAACCAAATATTGACAAAATGTCCTAACTCTATACAATATATTGAAGTTACGGGAAAATATCAAGGTGTTTATTCATGGACAGGGATAAAAGACATAAAAAAGTAGTCCGTCAGCGGATCATTGCCTTTATACTGACAATATTCGTTTTATGCATTGTTTCCTTTGGAACAGTATGGGGCATAATCCATCTGAAGGAGACAGGGTTCTTTGACAGACTTCCAAAACCGAAACCGAAAGTTGAAGAGGAGGTTACGACAGAGGCAGTCTCCGAAGAAGACGATTCCTGGATCGCAGTTGAAAAAGAAGTGATCAAGGATGATTACGCAGATGTAGATACCTCAATACTCTCGGAGAACGAGACGCCTGCTGAAGAGCCGGATCCTGAATATGATGAGGAGATCGAGTCCATAATCGGGAATCTTGACGTGGAAGAAAAGGTTGCACAGCTGTTTATCGCACAGCCGGAGCAGGTGATCGACGGAAGCCTTACCATAACCCAGGCTGGAGAGAAGACAAAGGAGGCGCTGACACTTTATCCGGTAGGCGGGCTTATATATTTTGATGAAAACCTGGAGGATCCCGAGCAGACTAAGGAGATGCTTGCCAATACTAAGGAATATATATTGGAGGCCTGTGGCATAATGCCTTTCCTTGCAGCTGATGAGGAGGGGGGCAGGGTGGTCCGCATAGCCGGCAATGAAGCCTTTGAGATAGAGAATGTAGCGCCGATGGGGGAGATCGGCAAGGAAAGCGGTATGAAAGCATCTGATGACGCATACAGCGCCGGTGAGAAGATAGGTGATTATATGTCGGAGCTTGGATTTAACCTTGATTTTGCTCCCTGTGCTGATGTGCTCAGCGATAAAACGGGAGAGGTCATAGGCGACAGATCCTTCGGATCCGATCCGGAACAGGTGTCAAAGCTTGCCTGGCAATATGCATCAGGGCTTCAGGAAAAAGGAGTTACGGCCTGCTATAAGCATTTCCCCGGCCATGGAAGTGTTGAGGGGGATTCTCATGAAACCACAGTTTCACAGAATAAGACCAGGGAGGAGCTGGAGGCTTCGGATCTTATTCCATTCAGGAATGCAATAGAAAACGATGTACACATGATAATGGCAGGGCACATATCCTGCCCTGAGATCACAGGAGATGATGTACCTGCAAGTCTGTCTTCCGTGATGCTTACAGATGTACTGAGAGATGAGATGGGATATGAGGGCGTAATAATCACTGATTCTTTCCTGATGAAGGCAGTAACGAATACTTATCCTGATCCTGGTGAAGCTGCCGTAGCTGCGATAAGGGCAGGAGCAGACATGGTGCTGATGCCGGCGGACTTTCATGAGGCATACAACGCAGTGCTGTCTGCAGTATCATCAGGAGATATTGAGGAGAGCAGGGTCGATGAGTCTCTTAGGCGTATCCTTAAGGTTAAGCTTGGTAGATAAAGCTGCGATATGATATGATGATACAAACGCCAAAAGTCTAAATGGCGTTTGAACTTGTTCAAAAAGCCATTTGACTTTGGGCGTCGTTGTATCAAAACAGTG
>CACZNY010000119.1 GCA_902782655.1 uncultured Lachnospiraceae bacterium | reverse complement strand
GGATCTGACATAATGATTGCTCTCATCGAATGAATAATAAAAACCCGTAAACTGTGAGATGATAAGAAGTATTTCGGCGATAACGATCAGGATCTCCGATATTCTCGATCTCAAAGGTGTCTTTGTCAGCATTCCTTCATTCATCATGAGATCGTAGATGTAGAGATTGACCCCACGGACAATGGCCAGTGTCATGAAGAACACCAGAAAGTTGCTGATGCGCACCATCCAATATCCCGTCCGGCTCACGTCCCCCCTGTAGATATAGGCAAACCGGTCAAAGATGAGCAGGACAGTCGAATAAACCTCTACAAAGAGAAGCGCTCTCTTCCGTGGTTTGGACAGCGTCCCCGTTATCAGTACGAAGAACGCAGTGATCCCGCAGACTCCGATCAGCACAAGCATTATATCAAGCTGATATTCCCTTAAAAAATCCCACATATTTTAATATACATCCCTGTATTCAATCCTGCTCCTCCTTAGCGGAGCTTATCGACATCAGAGTAAGGTCATCGAACTGCTCAAGCCCCCTGAAATACTCAATTACATCATCCGCAACCAGGCGCGCATAGTTATCCGATGCTTTTTTGCAGACTTCAAGAAGCCTCTGCTCACCATAGGGCTTCTTCACACTGTTTATAGCTTCTGTCGCTCCGTCGGTATATAGCAGCAGACTCTCACCGGGTCTTACAACAGCCTCCTCCCGGATGATCCCTGCATCCTCAAAAAGTCCCAGGGCGCACCCGGTTTCGGTCTTGATATATTCCGTCTCCCTTCCGGTCCTTAAGGGCGGGTTGTGTCCGGCGTTGGCAAAAACAAGACTTCCGTCACCTGTATCGATGACTCCTGCAAATACCGTGGCAAACATGCCCTTGGGATTCTCCGCACAGGCCGCATCATTGACCTGATTCAAAGCCTCCTCCGGCGACATGCCTGACAAAAGACGATCCCTTATCATTGTCTTTATCATGGACATGAAAAGCGCTGCAGGTATCCCCTTACCCGAAACATCCCCGAGGACTATGCCTGCTTTTCCGTCTCCAAGAGGTATTATATCATAAAAATCCCCTCCCACTGCCCTTGCCGGCTGAGCGAAGGCAGATATCCTGAACCTCCCCTCTGAATATTCCTTTTCACGGGGTACCATGCCGCTTTGTATCTCCCTTGCGGTATCCATAAGAGCCTGTTCTCCGGCCTTCTCTTCCACCATTCTTTTGTTTCTCAGGAATAAGATCTGGGCGACTGCGATCATGATCACAAATTCCCACCAGACGACTGTCTCAAACTGCTGCGGAGAAAAGAACTCCCGGTCGTGATTCAGCTGGTATATCCTGAATAACATCATAAACATCATCACTGCATAAGGAGCAGCATAGAATATGATATTCCTCAGGTCATCCCCCGGCTTCCACCGCTCCTGAAGATGATTAATGCCTCTGACAATGCCCTCTGTGACTATCATCGACAAAAGCATCAGAAGCCAGCACTGCCAGGGCTTGAAGCCTACATAGCCATGAAATCCGAAAGCCACGAAGTATGTCGTAACATGCCACGCATAATACTTGGATATGTGACTGCTGTAATAAAGAATCTGCCTCCCAATACGGCTTTCTGTCCCGTTCCCCTGCTTCTCCTTATCCCTCCTGCAGCATATAAAATACACCACTCCCGCGAAAAGAAGTATGTGAGCTACGGTAGCGATGACCCGGAATATGTCCGGATGGGAGTACCCGTGGGAGATATCCTGGCGCAGCAGATCAAAATCATTTCCGTGCTTTACAAGAACCGCTGTCCACCATACTGCCACAATCACCGCGCATACAGGGATGATCCTTAAGTAAAAGCCTCTCTTATCCTTTATCCGCCTGTACAGCCGCCCTGCCGCAGCGCCGGTCAGGGCATAGGCAAGGAAATACAGCGGGGTAAATGAAACGAATTTTGCCTCTCCTATGAGAAGAGTCACAAGATACCCGACGACCGGGATATTCACGGGTCTGCCATAGATAAACGGGGCAAGCAGAGCCACAGCGATGCCGATGACAGGATACAGCCGGATATCGCATTTCAGCTTTTTCAGCAGCGCGAGCACCAGATATATGATACCCGTGATAAAAAAGATATTGACGTACTGGAAGTATACCCATACGGAAAGCCTGAAGTTATCAGCTCCCGTATCGTCAAGGCGGTTCATGACGAAAAGATAAGGAAGAAAAAGAGAAACGATATAAAGCAGGTTATTCAGATACTGATAGACCACCATGCGCAGTCCGCTGTATGCAAGGTCGGCGCTTTTGTTCCTCCTGCTGTATGCTGTACCGAAGCCCATGATAAAGATGAACATCCCGGCTCCGGTCATGGTAGCAAATATGTATATGCATGAGACTAAACGGCTCTCATCGGAAAATGTGGCCTGAAATGCATGGATGAGGTAAATAAAGACCAGGAAGAGCCCCTTCAGATAATCGAACTCCTTCTGTCTTCCGGTATTTACTTCTTCAGATGAGATCAGGCTGCGCATCCCTATCCTAAATACTATTGTTTTCCCGTGCTTCCGAAGCCGCCTCTGTCCTTCCCGTCAAGGTGATCCGTCTCTTCAAAATCGATCGCCGGCTGATGCTCGAATATCCTGAACTGGCATATCCTGTCATTTACATGGATCGTAGTATCACGGAGCGCATATACAGGCATGAACCACTGATCATTGTCGCCGGAGTAGGACTCATCTATCACCCCGCAGGAGTTTGTCTGTATTATCCCGAAGTTTTTGAAGGTGCTGGATCTCGGGACTACGTGTGCTTCATAGCCTTCCGGAAGCTGCATGGCAACCCCCAGGGGGATAAGATGAAAATCCCCTGCCTTAAGACTCACATTCTCAGCCGATCTGAGATCTATCCAGTCACTCTTGCCGTCTATATATCTGAGCTTTTCTATTTCCTCACTGAAGTATTTTATACTGATCCTCATGGATGCCTCATACTGTCATTTTCCGCTAAAAACAGACTAAGATCGGGCAGAAAAAGAAATCCCGCACCCGGCTGTCACGTAAGAAGTCAAAAATGGAGCTAATCGGACTCGAACCGACGACCTCTTGCATGCCATGCAAGCGTTCTCCCAGCTGAACTATAGCCCCATAATATGATACCCGTATTATAAATGTTTATGCCGGCATAGTAAACAACAAATCAAAAATAAAACACAAAATACGGCACGGAAAAATCCAAGTCCCAGGCCATGCAGGTTAACGGCATAGCATGCGTCCAGGGGGAGTCGAACCCTCGACACCAG
>CACZNY010000118.1 GCA_902782655.1 uncultured Lachnospiraceae bacterium | reverse complement strand
ATAAGAAGTATAGGGACAAGGATCTGAATGTTATCCTTCAGATACCGGATCAGCATATGAATATAGACAAGATCCTTTAAGGATACAGATCTCGGTAACTGCCGAAAAAAAAGAGAAAGGAAGATGGGAACGTGAAGAACAGACTGATGAACAGACTGATGGCAGGAGGCCTCAGCGTCATGCTCGGGCTGAGCGTCATGCTGCAGGGGGGTGTGCCGGCCGTACCGGTACAGGCTGCAGAGCTTACGACGGATATGACAGCTGCAGCGAAAGATGCGGCTGAAAAGGAGGAAACGGATAAGGAGGATGTGATCCCGGTTTCCGAAGAGGAGGTTGCTTCCTGGCGGGAAGCCATGGGGATTAAGGAGCCAGCCGGAGCACAGCTGTCGGACGGAGCGCTTCAGGCCGGTGATGACAGCCTTCAGGAAAGGATCAATGCAGCAAAGGCCGGTGAGATCATCGTACTCGATGAGGATGTGAGCCTTACGGATACGATCACTATACCTCAGGAAAAGTCCATAATGCTCCAGATGAACGGACATAAAATAAAGCAGACCGGAAATGTCCGGACTTTCAATCTGAAATCCGGATCGAAGCTTTTTCTGGTGAACGGAACACTGGAAGGGCCGGGCAGCGGTAATGTGATCAATGACAATGGCGGTGCGATCTGTGCGGATTCGCGCTGCACGGTCGATCTTCAGGATGTTACGGTAGAGAATTTCAGGACCTCCAAAAGCGGCGGTGCGATCTATGCGGCAGGCAGGGTAACTGTGAATCTTAAAGGGAAGAGCGTGCTTAAGGATAATACTGCAAAATGGGGCGGCGCTTTATATTTAAACGGTGAATTAAATAACATTTCTCTTTCGAATGAGGCGGAGATCAGGAATAACAAGGCCGATAATGACGGAGGCGGTATTTATTTTTATCCGACATTCTTAAGCCAGAGTGCAAAGGATAACCTCTACGGTGGGGGCAGCACAAAGATCACAGGGAATGTTGCCGGAAAAAACGGGGGCGGAATATATTTCAATGCTACAAATATCAGCATCAAGGGAGTCCGGATAGAAAAGAATACGGCAGCTTCAAACGGAGGCGGAATCTTCTTCCAATATGGAAGCAGCAGCATAGACTCTTCAGGTATCGATCAGAATCAGGCGCAAAAGGGCGGCGGCATATATGTAAATGCAAAGAACGTGAGCCTTTCAAGCGTTTCCATGGAAGGAAACATTGCCAGAGCGGATGCGGATACGGGAGCCGGCGGCGCACTTTTTGCAGCCGGTGGGAAGAATCCCTCCCTGTCCGGAAAAATGATCATCCGAAGCAATAAAAGGACAGGTGCGAACGGCCCGTCGGACAACCTTGTCCTCGATGGTTCCGACACATATCTGAGCCTTTCCGGCCCCCTTGCCGCTAAATCAGAGGTTTATCTTCGCAAAACCGATCCCGGAACGGGGCAGCTTACCGCAGAGCCCGGAAACTATGACGCAAGACAGTTCAAGGCGGATGCCGACGGATATTATATACAGTATACGGATGACCGCCTGCTGAATTATGTTAAAGGGGATCCCTCCGGCAGTCTCTACGCCAAAGAGACAAAGATCAGCCTCGATGAATGGAAGACCAAAACGGAAAAGGCGGAGGGGCTTACCTATGAAGCCGGCGGCAAAAGCTATGACGTTTACTACGGCTACGGCTCGGCACCGTCCAATTCCGATTATGATGAGGATCTTGTGCTCAAGTACTACTTCTCGGACGGATATTTCTTCAGCGATCCTTATACATATGACCCGCATATCGCGAGCTTTTGCCAAACCCTGGCCATGGCAGCAGGGGAGTCCAACCTTAAGGGGATGAAGGATTACAGGTATAAATTCGATAATGTAAAAAGCATGCTCAGGGGCATAGGCTGTGCGGATGAGAATATCTACATCAACGACTGGTATACGAAAAAACCCACTGCTGATTCCATCGGTGTCGCCATTGGCATGAAGGAAGCGGAGGAGATGAGGCTCGTCACAGTCGCGATCCGCGGCGCGGGCTATGAGAGTGAGTGGGCAGGCAACGTGACACTGGACAGTGATAACACAAAGGGAGAGGACAATCCGGAGCATTCCGGTTTCCGCTCCGCAGCAGACCAGACAATGGAGGATATCGCATATTTTATCGGTAATTACGGCCTTGAGGATGCGATAAAGGAGGGCAGGGTACGGTTTTTGGTGACCGGCTACTCCAGAGCCAGCGCTACGGCAAATCTTACCGCAAAAAGGCTTATCGATAAATACGGTGATTTCTCTGCTCAGGCGAAAGAGGATCCTTCCAAAGCCAACAAGGTGACCGGCTATTGCTTTGAGGTGCCCGCGGGAGGTACGGACAAGGGAGACAGGCAGCTTGAACTGAGTGATGATAAGGCAGGAAGTACGGGCTATGCCTCGATCCATAATCTGGTAAACCCTTCGGATCTGGTGCCCAAGGTCGGACCGGACCAGATGGGCTTTAAGCGTTACGGTACGGATCATTTCCTGATCGGTACTGAGGCAGGCAGCGTAAGGCGGGAGAAAAAGACTGATAAGACCGATCAGAATAAAAATGTCCCGGTCACCTGTATGTACGACAATACCTCCTGGGAGGTGGGAAGTGCGGAATATGAGGCTCAGAAGAAGGTGATGATGCCCCATCTTCTGGCAGTCAATGATGATCTCACCTTCTTCGACCGTTTCAAGGAATACTATCTAACCATCGGCCTGGAGAATTTCGCCACGCATTTTGAAGCGTATACCTTCAATGAGGCGCAGACAGCCATGACATTGAACCCATGGCTTGATCAGTTTTTTAACAGCCTCCAGAGATGGAAGCTTCTCTCAGCCGATAAGTCGCTGAACAGGGAGAATTATTCTTCTTACAGGATGGCAGAGGGAACAGGCGGCTGGGCAGCCGATGCCATTGCTCCGCAGGAGGCTTTCAGGAGCCTTGTAAAGCTCCTTATGGCCATAGAGCCTGAAAAGAAAGATATACTGATGCTCGCTTTAAGCGGGATCACCAATAAATTCGACACTCCTCTTGTCGGAAGCGGGACATCCCTTCTTACTCTGTATAACGATCTGATCGGCAACAGTAAAGGCGGATGGGATCAGGGAAGTGAGATGCAGGATAAGTGGCTTAATGATATCTGGGGAAAGCTTACGGACAACAGCTACGGTCAGACAGGGATACAGGACGCCC
Source organism: uncultured Lachnospiraceae bacterium (assembly GCA_902782655.1). Lineage (GTDB taxonomy): Bacteria > Bacillota > Clostridia > Lachnospirales > Lachnospiraceae > NK4A144. Next base: position 887 of record CACZNY010000118.1, on the reverse strand, counting down.
TTTCCGTTCAGGAGCTGAAGGACTTTAAGAAAGCTTTTCCGGTGCTGATGGGTATGTTCATGCGGCTGGCTTATATAGATAATAATTATTCCGGTACTACGGAAAGCGGTCATGATGCTGCCCAGATGTGGCTTGTCGGAACCCTCGCAAAGAATATGACCATTATCGGACAGGCTCATTATCAGGAGGTGACGCTTGCCTGGCTTAGAAGCTATGACAGTTACTATTCAGATGAGATCAATAAGAAATATACATATACGGGAAAGATCTCAGATGTAACGAAGCCTGAGTTTGCTGAAAAGGAAAGCACAAAGAAGGGGTATGCTTCGGTGTACGTTTCCAATGCAGCCGATACAGGTGACGTCATCTATTATTCCGTTACGGAAAACGGGAAAAAGTCGGCCGAGAAGCTCTACCAGCCGGGAACCGGTATCCTTCTTCCGAAAAAAAGCTCCGATACCGTATATACCGTGTCCGCTTATGCGATAAAAGACATGTGCGACGGAAGTACCAGAACCTGGAAGGAGAGCGCTGCAGCGACTCAGGACTTTACTGTTAAAAAGTATGGGAATGAAAAACCTGCTCCCGTGACGGTGATCGATGTGATATCCCCTGAAATCTATCTGAGTGTATATGATGATGAAGGAAAGATGATATCCGATCGTTCTTATGACAATTTCATCCGGAAAGAGCTTCCGGACATGGTGCAGGCTATGACTTCAGCTAACGGTATCCTTGACCTTCCTGTTGAATGGCAGGAGCCTGACGGCTATAGTCCGAATCTTGAATATCAGCTTCTCGATATCACGGGAACCGTTACCTATCCCGAAAACTGTGTGGATGAAGAGGGCAATAAGCTTACAGAAGGAGAGGTAACCGCCTTCGTT
>CACZNY010000117.1 GCA_902782655.1 uncultured Lachnospiraceae bacterium | reverse complement strand
TAGCGACACAAGAACCATAGAAATCTTTGATTTCGTAATGGTTCTGCGTACATAGTAGGTTTTTCACGAGCTTAGTGTACTACCGTTAGGTTACCTATTACTTAGTGGGTCGTGTAGTCTCGATGAAAGAGCCTGTCGCCTGACAGGTGTTACGATCCGCCAGGTGTACGGTGCAAAACAGCAGTATCAGGAAAACAGTTTACGTACTGTGGGAAAGGAGACAAAAATGATAACAAAGGAAAAGAAAACAGAGATCATCGAGAAGTATGCGACCAAGCCCGGCGATACAGGTTCGCCCGAGGTGCAGATAGCGATCCTTACGGAGCGTATAAGGGAGCTCACGGAGCATCTCAAGGAGAATACCCATGATCACCATTCAAGGCGCGGACTCCTGAAGATGGTCGGTAAGAGAAGAGGACTTCTTGATTATCTGAAGGAAAAGGATATCGAAAGATACAGGTCTATCATAGAGAAGCTTGGTATCCGTAAGTAGTGCATTTTCAGGGCAGGTTTATTTCCTGCCCTGTTTTGCGGTATATAGTGATTATGCAGGATCCATCGGGACTGATCCGGCAGCAGGAAGCAGAAGAAAGCAGAAGGAAGAAAAGGTAGAAGAAGGAGAGAAAAATGGCAGATTACAGAACTTACTCAATGGAGCTGGCAGGCAGGACGCTTTCGATCGACATAGGAAGGGTCGGAAAACAGGCGAACGGGTGCGCTTTCATGCACTACGGCGATACTACGGTGCTCTGCACCGCTACAGCGTCAAAGGCGCCGAGGGACGGAATTGATTTCTTCCCGCTCTCAGTGGAGTATGAGGAGAAGTTTTATTCGGTAGGCAAGATGCCCGGCGGATTCAATAAGAGAGAAGGTAAGGCATCGGAGAATGCGGTGCTCACATCCCGTGTCATAGACAGACCGATGAGGCCTCTTTTCCCGAAGGACTACAGGAATGATGTGACCCTTGACTGTATGGTAATGGCAGTTGATCCCGAGTGCAGGCCCGAGCTTGTGGGAATGCTGGGCGCTTCGCTTGCTACGACCATTTCGGATATACCCTTTGACGGTCCCTGCGCTATGACGCAGATCGGAATGAAGGACGGACAGTTTATCGTGAATCCCTCACAGAAGGACTGGGATGAGGGAGACCTTGAGCTTACCGTGGCATCCGTGGGACAGAAGGTCATCATGATAGAGGCGGGCGCCAATGAGATCCCTGATGATAAGATGCTGGAGGCCATCTACATGGCGCATGACATCAATCTTAAGGTCATAGAGTTTTTCAAGGAGATAGCCGTGAAGGAGGGCAGGGAAAAGCATGAGTATATTTCCTGCGCCATACCCGATGAGCTCTTTGAGGAAATAAAGAAGATAGTGCCTCCCGAGGAGATGGAGAAGGCAACCTTCAATGATGACAAGCAGGCAAGGGAGGCGGCCGTAGCCGAGGTGCAGGAGAAGATCCAGGCAGCCTTCGCCGATAATGAGGAGTGGTCTGCTCTTATTCCCGATGCGGTATATCAGTATCAGAAGAAGACTGTCAGGAAGATGATACTTAAGGACCACAAGAGACCTGACGGCAGGGATATCAAGCAGATAAGGCCTCTTGCGGCCGAGGTGGACATCATACCCAGGACTCACGGCTCAGCCATGTTTACCAGAGGCCAGACGCAGATCTGCGATGTCATAACCCTTGATCCCTTATCCGAGAAGCAGAAGGTTGACGGCCTTGACAATAACATCACCGAGAAGAGGTACATACACCAGTATAATTTCCCTGCTTATTCAGTGGGAGAGACCAAGGTTTCAAGAGGACCCGGAAGGCGTGAGATAGGCCACGGCGCACTTGCGGAGAAGGCTCTTGTGCCCATGCTTCCTTCAGAGGAGGAATTCCCTTACGCTATCCGCGCGGTATCCGAGACCTTTGAGTCAAACGGCTCTACCTCCCAGGCTTCAGTCTGCGCATCCTGCATGGCCTTAATGGCTGCGGGCGTGCCGATAAAGAAGCAGGTGGCAGGCATATCCTGCGGTCTTGTGACCGGAGACACGGATGATGACTTCATCGTGCTGACGGATATCCAGGGACTGGAGGATTTCTTCGGTGATATGGACTTCAAGGTGGCAGGTACCCATGAGGGCATCACGGCCATCCAGATGGATATCAAGATCCACGGACGTACAAGACCTATAGTGGAGCAGGCCATAAGGCAGTGCCACGAGGCCAGGGACTACATCATGAATGAGATCATGACTCCTGCGATCGCCGAGCCCAGGAAGCAGGTAAGCAAGTATGCTCCCAAGATCATACAGATAACCATTGACCCCGAGAAGATCGGAGATGTGGTAGGTCAGAGAGGAAAGACCATAAATGAGATCATTGCCCGTACCGGAGTGAAGATCGATATCACCGATGACGGCGCAGTATCCGTCTGCGGTACCGATCAGGAGAATATGGACAAGGCGATAGAGATGGTGCAGATGATAGCTTCCGACTATGAGGAGGGACAGTTCTATGAGGGAACTGTGGTATCCATCAAGGAGTTCGGCGCTTTCGTAGAGTTCGCTCCCGGCAAGGAGGGAATGGTGCATATATCCAAGATAGCCGATCACAGGATCAACCGCGTGGAGGATGTCCTCACCCTCGGCGACCGCGTCCGTGTAAAGTGCCTCGGCAAAGACCGCATGGGAAGGATGAGTTTCTCGATCAAGGATGCAAAATGAGCCCTTTGGCTCATTTTGAGCGCCGTTTAGCCGCGCCGAGCGGTGCACGATGTCCGGTGGACATCGGTTCTGCACGGACCGGAGCGGAGCGTAGATCTGGCGCCGGGGCGTAAATCAGAACAAAAACGTGAAGCAGCCCTGAGGTATGTTTTCTAAAAGACTTATGGTGTGATATCATAGCGCCATGAGTCTTTTTTTATTTGCTCTTGCGATAATACTGATCATAGCCGGCCACGTGGTGAAATCCCTGAGGCAGAAGCAGTTCTCGGATTTTTATGAGGACGTTGGACTGCCCGTTTTCAACGAGGCTCTTGCTGCGGGCTACCTTGTGAATCTCATAGTACCCTTCAGGCTCGGGGATATCCTGAGGGCTGTGATAGCCGGTAAAAAGATGAAAAACGGCTTCTCATTCGCTTTCGCTACAGTCGTTGCTGACAGGATACTGGATGTCATAGTAGTAGGGTTCATATATCTGGGCCTTTATCTCATCAATCCTGCCGCGCCGGATGACGCAGGACGGTCGGCCTTATTCTATATGCTGCTGTCGCTTGCGGCCCTGATCCTTATAATTACGGTCACCTTCGCAAGGCGTACCGTAAAGCGGCTTATCAGAGCCTTCACCGGTATTTTCAATGAGAAGATAGAGCTTACGCTGATGTTCTTCTTCTGGTCCGTTATCACGGCCTTCAGGGATATGGCGAAGAGGATGAGCAAGAAAAGGCTTGCCTGCCTTACCCTTATAATGTGGAGCCTTTATACGGCTTCATATTACGTTATTTCCCGCTCCATCACCCTGATGGGCGGAAAGGCATCGTTAATGTATGTATTCTCCTACCTTTTTTCAAGCTCCAGCATAGATAAGGGAAATATCTCAAACGGGGCGGCAGATAACGTTATGACCGCCTATCTTGCCATATCCGCGTCGCTTTTATTCATCTCGGGGCTGGCAGCATCCCGCATATCGGGAGAAAAGGCAGCGGAGAGCGGCAGAGAGGCATCCCCCGAGAAGACCATGATGCTCCTGCCTCAGGTGCATGAGTCTGACAGGAGAAGCTTCCTTGAAAATTACTTTGAGGGTGACCGGCATGCCTATGTGAGGGGATATCTTGAGGCAAACAGCGACATACAGATAATAAGCGATTATTCCGCGGGCTCAAACGCCACGACGCTTTTTGCCATAAAG
>CACZNY010000116.1 GCA_902782655.1 uncultured Lachnospiraceae bacterium | reverse complement strand
GACAGGATATCCAGGGAAGAACGCAACAGACAGGAGGCAATGTCGCAGTGGATCGGGCATATTAAGACTGTTTTCCGTGGGGATGAGCGGTTTATGATGCTTCAGGCCTATTACAGAAAGCAGGGATACCGTCCCATATATGCGCTTCGCAGCTCCATATCGCTGATCCTGCAGGTACCCTTCTTTATAGCAGCATACCATTTCCTTTCAAATCTTGAGCTTCTGAACGGTTACGCTTTTCATTTTATCCGGGATCTGGGCAGGCCGGATGGATTGCTGTCTGCGGGCAGCATAACGGTCAATATCCTGCCCATATTCATGACTATGATAAATCTGATGTCCATAGCCGTGTATACAAGGAAATCACCGCTGAAAGAGAAGCTTCAGCTTACTGCAATGGCAGTGGTCTTTTTGATCATCCTTTATGACAGTCCGAGCGGGCTGGTGATCTATTGGACCATGAATAATGTCTTTTCTCTTGTGAAAAGCGTATTCTATTCGATCCGGGAGGGGGATGGCTCTGACCGACCGGAGAGCGTTAAAGGATCTCCGGGGGAAGAAAAGCTGTACCTTTGGGGAGTACTGATACTTACTGTATTAACGGGACTCGTTATTCCCATGTCATTAATTGTTTCCTCCCCGGAAGAATTCGTGACCCTGACGGTTTATAAGGATCCTGTCCGCTATGCCCTGAATTCCCTGCTTATGGCCGCAGGAACATTTTTGATATGGTTTTCCGTTTTTTATTATCTCATGGATACAACAGGCAGAAGGTTGTTCCGGCTTTTTCTATGGCTGGGCTGCGGCGGCGCACTGGCAGATTTTCTCCTTTTCGGAAAGATACCGTTGACTATTTCATCCGAGCTTGTGTTCAGGGGTGAGCTGGTATATGAGCCCTTACGGGTGATCGCAAATGCTGTATGTCTGGCAGTGCTTATGGCCATTCTGTATATGATATGGAGATGCAGACACGGATGGGTAAAAAGCATTTACCAGGCAGTCTTTTTCGGCCTTGTAATACTGTCCGTAATGAATATCGCAGGCACAGAGAGACAGCTGTCAAAAATGAGTTATCTTAAGCAGAATTCCGCATATGAAGGTTTCACACTGTCAAAAAAGGGCAGAAACGTAGTCGTAATAATGCTTGATGGAGCAATAGGCCCGTATATTCCCTTCATTATGGCGGAAAAGCCTGAATTAATGGAAAAGTATTCAGGCTTTGTGTATTATTCCAATACTCTGTCTCATGGAGAACATACCATAATGGGAGCTCCGGGACTTTATGGCGGATATGAATATACTCCTGAAGGGATGGACAGAAGACCTGAAGAGAAGCTGGTCGATAAGCATGACGAGGCGCTGTCGGTTTTACCTGTGCTGTTTTCAGAGAACGGCTACAAAACCACCGTATATGATCCGCCTCTGGCGGGATACAATGACGTGAGTGATCTTTCTATTTATGATCCGTATCCTGAGGTACATGCCTATAGTCTGAAGAACAGATTTATTTCCGAAGAGTCGGTCAGTTATACTGAATCCTACCGGAAGCGGCAATTCTTTATGTACAGTATATTTAAGACAGTACCGCTTTTCATGCAGTCTTTCATTTACAGGGGTGGAACATATCATTATCCGGGAACCTTCAGTGTAGCTGCCTTAAAAGAAGCCAATTCAGAATTTGCGGACAGCTATGCCATACTTGACAATCTTCCCGGGTTAACCGGGATCAGTGAATCAGAAGAGAACACCTTTATGATAATGGATAATGATACAACCCATGATCCGAGTATGCTTCAGCTTCCAGATTATATATGGTCCGACCACACGGACAATACCGGACTGGAGACGGGATACAGGACAGACGGAGACGGGAATACAATTCATCTGAACCTGCCGCAGTATTATCATATAAACATGGGAGCCCTGATGAAGCTTGGTGAATGGCTTGATCATCTTAAAGAAGAGGGGGTTTATGATAACACACGCATAATAATAGTAAGTGACCATGGATCGGGACAGAAAAACTTTGAAGATCTTATACTTGAAGACGGAACAGATATCGAAGGCTTCAGTCCGCTCCTCCTTTTTAAGGATTTTGGAAAGAAGGGATTTAATACTGAGCAAAAGTTTATGACAAACGCTGATACACCCGTTCTTGCAGTCGAAGGACTGATCACTGATCCGGTTAATCCCTTTACGGGGGTCAGGATAGACGACAGTGAAAAGCAGAATCATGCCCAGCTTGTCCTGGCATCAAATATTACTGATACGTCGGCTAATGTTTTTGTGGAATCGGATCAGGTCTGGTACAGAGTCAGGGATGACATCCGTGACTCAAATAACTGGCAGCGTATTGATGAGGATTGAAATGATACAAATTGCGGCAAATGGTGATAGATGTCCGGATCGTAAGCGGTCATAATACGGGAGCAGGGGACAGGGATGGGGATGATAAACAAAAGTGCAATAACAGTGTTCTCCGTTATAATAATCCTTTTTGCCCTGTACGGGGCAATTCCGCATAAGATCACGTGGGAAGATTCGAGTATTTCTCCTGTACTGATCTCTGAAATATGTACCTCCAATCATACGGCTGCATATGATGATACCGGCTCATATGGTGCAGATTATATAGAGATCTATAACAATTCGGAGAATACGATCGATCTTGAAGGATACATGCTTACCAAGGGAAGAAACAGTTTCGTTTTTCCAAGCCTTACGGTCGCTCCGGGACAGGCTGTGATCGCATGGTGTGACGAATATTCGGAGGACGCCTCGGAGTACAGGAAAGGGTATATGCCGAGAGATATACATGATCTGGGATTCAGACTGTCGGTAGGGGATAAATGTATTCTTTCTGACAGACAGGGAGAGATCCTATCAACAGTGAGTATTCCCAATAATCTTCCGGAAGACAGGGTTTATGCCACTTCATTACATCAAAAGGGAGAGTATTCCATCTGTGACCCTTCACCCTACTTTCTGCAGGAAAGCATATTTGAAAAGAATGAAACCACTCTTTCGGAGATGCCGGATTACTCAATGGCGGGCGGATGGTATGATGATGCGATCACAGTGGAAATAGATGGCCGCGGAGGAGAGGTTTATTATACTACAGACGGCTCTGAGCCGGATGAGAATTCCACACATTATGAGGGTCCGATAATAATATCTGACAGAAGCATCGAGGACAATATATATTCATCGATCAGGGAATGCAGTGTGGTAAATGAATACATACCTGATCATAAGGTTGATAAATGCACAACCCTGAAATCGGTGATAATAAAGGGTGGGAATAAAAGCAGGGTGAGATCGGAATCATATTTTGTAGGGCTTTCGGGAGAGCCGTACGATACTATCCCTACAATTTCGGTTTCCATGCCGCCCGAAGATCTGTTTGGGTATGAAAACGGAATATATGTAACCGGAAAGGTATATGACCTATTCTATGATAAATACGGATATGCCGAAGAATATGATTATGCCAATTATATGGGACGGGGACGTGGATGGGAAAGGGAGGCAGAAATAGAGTACTATTCCCCGGAGCATGTCAAGGTTTTCGAACAGCAGGTGGGTATCCGTATCCATGGCGGGAGCTCCAGGACTCTGAATCAGAAAAGCTTTAATCTCTATGCGAGAAGGGAATATGACGGGAATGACAGGTTTATAGTCGATCCCTTAAGTGAAACGTCTGATGATCCGGTTCGCAGTAAGCTGGTGCTGAGATCCGGAGGGGAAGTGGATCTGTATATCACAAAGATGAGGGATGTCCTTTTCCAGTCGCTTGCTTTGGGCAGGGATGTGGGAACCCAGAGAGCCAAACCCTGCAATGTATTCCTGAATGGAGAATACTGGGGAACCTATAATCTTCAGGAGGGAGTAAATGAGGAGTATATTCAGGAGCATTATGGAGTGGATCCGGATAATGTGATATATGTGAAAAATGAGCGGGCCAATAAAAAAAGGCCGGATGCAAACGCCATGTATAATGAAATGATCCGGTTCGCAAAGGAGCACGATCTGTCGGATGAGGAAAACTACAGGCATATGGAAGAGATTATTGATATGCAGAGCTGTATTGACTATTTTGCGGCAGAGATATACTGTGCTAATCCTGATGCATTTGTAAACAATCTTGTGGCATGGCGGACTGTCAATGCTGAGAACAGCGAATATGGCGACTGCAGATGGAGATGGATACTATTGGATCTTGATGAAGGGGCAGCCCTTAAAACTGAGGACTCAGCGGCTGACATAGATTCCTTCGTGGAAGGAAACTATTGGGAGAGCCTTATCGGGGACAACGCACTTTTTACGGCGCTGATGCAGAATGAAAAGTTCCGGACCTCGTTTGAGGAGTCTTTTCGTGAGATGCTGAAAACGAATTACAGCTATGATAAAACGTCTCTTAGATTAAAAGAAATGGCATCGTTGTATAAAATGCCCAATATCATGTCTCAAAACAGATTCAGGGGAGATTTTGTGGATGAGGGGTATTTCCCCGGACTTGATTATAAGAAGCCTTATACAGAAGAGGACTTCGACAGGGATATTCAGGTAATAGATGATTTTCTGAAAGAAAGAAACGGTTATATTGAAAAATATATGGAGAAGCATTTTGAGGAATTGGGATCCTGACAGCAGGAATTAGGAGATAAGGGCAGGATATGAGAAAGATTGTGCCGATAGTAGCGGCGGTTATTCTGGTTTGCATTGGATTGCAGACCTATCATGGGTATTATAAGGAATATTTCAGTGAAGACGAAGTGCTGTCTTATACCTTGTCAAACAGCAGAGGGAGTTCATATTTTGACCTTGAAGCCGGAAAATGGTATAGCGGCGGAGAACTCTTCGAGAATCTGTATGTAATTCCCGGGCATGAATTTGACTGGGGGAATACCCTGGAAAAGCAGATGCTGGATTCGCATCCTCCGTTTTATGCCCTTGCGCTTCATTTCCTTTCTTCTTTTATACCCGGAAGATTTTCAAAGTGGTGTGGTCTTGGCTTAAACCTGATATTCATGGCACTTACACTTTTAGTGTTATTCTTTCTGATAAGGGAGCTTTTGCCTGAAAGGCCGTATCTTGCGATCCTGGTATGCGGATTGGTCGGTATGAATGCAGGGATAATATCTCTTGCAATATTTATCAGAATGTACATTTTACTGATGTTTTTTTCGGTTTTGACTATGTGGTGGCATATCAGAGTGATCAGGTATGAATCCTCCGTTGCCTCTTATGCGATCGGTGCCCTGATCACCTTTGGCGGAATAATGACCCATTATTATTTCGCTGTGCTTACGTTTTATCTTGCAGTCTTTATCTGTATTCATTTTGTGGTCAAAAAGAGGATCAGACCGGTCTT
>CACZNY010000115.1 GCA_902782655.1 uncultured Lachnospiraceae bacterium | reverse complement strand
CAGTCCGCCACCGGCTGAATCCCCTGCAAATATGATCTTATCCCGGGAATAGCCATGCTCCCTTATCCAGCGGTATGCACACAGCGCATCTTCCAGTGCAGCAGGGAAGGGTGCTTCCGTAGCCACCCGGTAATCCGGTGTAAGGATATCATATCCATCGCTCAGCTTGTTATATAATGCTGCGGTATCCCTGTAGAGATTGTGCATGGGTTCATAGTATCCGCCGCCATGAAGCTGCAGTATTATTCCGTCCGTAGATCCGCTCTGCATAAGGTCAGCCTTAAACATTCCCAGATCAAGTTCTGTAAGCTTTAATCCCTCCGGACATTTCCAGGCAGGCTCCCGCTCATACTTCCGTAGCTTGGCATCAGGATCAGATGCCCCCGGAATGCTGTTTATCATTTTTACTACCTGCAACGCCGTCTTGCCTAAGCGACTTGCCTCATTATCGGCTATCTGCATCTCATAATTCCTTTATATTAAAATAATTCCCACTCTCTGTTCCGGCTGTAACGTCACTCACACTCACATTAATCCCGACACATATGCGAGTGTCCTTCTGCCTGCCACATACTATATGCAAAAAGCTCTGGGCATATATATCTATTACACATGGAATCTTCTCTTCAGTTCTGTCGTTATCTTGGCATCACCGAATATTACGGTTGCAAGAAGGAATACTGACGTAACCGCTATACAGATTATGACAAGTATACCGTTCTGTATATAGCCCGCAAAAAGCAGGAAGAGTATTGTAGCACCGGCAAGTTCCATCAGTATCAGCAGGAGCAGATAACTGGTCCATCTGCTTCTGTTTAAGAGCATCAGGAAAAATACTACCGCATCACCGAACAGGATTATGCTTGGTATTACCCACTGCAGTGCCCAACCCCTGTTGCCTGTCAGGTAGTCCGCCAGGAATATGAACAGGATAGAAACGAAAATCTGCACACCTATCTTGTTGGCAAATCCCGCGTCATGCTTTATCCAGTAATCAAGCATTACGTAGCCATATATCATGCCTGCCATTACTATCAGCGACCACCATATTGTGGGCGTAAATGCGAAATTCAAAGCTACGGATGTCGCAGTTATAACTATCATGATAAAAAGTATGAGTCTCAATGCAAACCGGACCAATCTCTGCTTCCTCATGATATCCGGATACGGAGCGCCGGAACCGAAATCCTTTTTTATCTGTGCTGATGCTGCCTCATCCTGATCCTCCGGCACACAGTGGCAGAAAGGACAGGTGTCCCCGCCCTGAAGCAGGATTACGCCGCACTGGGGGCATTTCTTTGCTGAACGAACTGTCTCCTGCGTCTGCAATGCGCCGGCAGCCTTTATCTTTTTATTGGACTTTTTCTCTGTTTTTTCTTTTTTGCTCAAGCTGTTACCTCTATTCCCATACTCCGTTGGTATCTACGGCAACATGCACGCCCTCGTCCCTGAGGCATGCGAAAAATGTGCGGAGTATGGAAAGATCCGCAAGTATGGTGCTGAATGTAAGTATCATGGTATCTTTGTATGTGACCACGGCACCCTTCATATTCTGTCCCTTTGACATGGAAAGCATTGCGTAAAAATGCTCAACATAGGGTTCATAAGGCTCCCGAAGCTCCACCTTTCCCACATTCGTCAGGGTGGAAGTAGTGCCGAAAGCCGTAGCTTCATACACATGCCGTATGGCAATATTCTTTAAAAACAGCGGTATGGGCCGCAGGAATTTATTCTTCTCATTTGAAACATTGTATGAAAGAATGTCATTCAGATGCTCCGGGTTTATCTGGCTTTTCAGACAGTCTGCAATGATATGCAGGACTTCCTCATAGCTGTAATCTTCCTTTTCCGGCCTGAATATCGCAGATATCATTACAAAAAAATTCTTGAGTGTATGCGAGTTGTAATATGAGCGCAGATCTACGGGCACGCAGCAGTTTATGGGAGTTTTTGACACATCTCCCCTGAGATACTCCTTATATATAGCATAAACATAAGTACCCACTAAAAACTGGTTCAGGGTGACACCGTATTTCTTTGCTGCAGCCTTCATTTCAATGAAAGGAAGATAGCAGTGGATCACTCCCATTGTTCCCTTGGGAAGTTTTTCCCCCTTAAGGGTAATTGCTTTTTTTGACTTATATGCCGCGCTGTGATCCTTGGACTGCTTGAAATTCCTCAGATAACTGTCTTCCTTATCAAGAAAGATGCCGGAAGATATCTGGTCTTTTTCCACATTGAGTATATCCGGATGCTTTATACGGAGGTACTGATACAGAAGCTCCTTAAAAAACACCAGGCCGCCGAAACCGTCGGTAAGGGCATGGAAAACCTCAAGATTGATCCTCTTCTTGTAGTAAGTAACTCTGAAAAGATACTGGTTGTTCTTGCTTTTGTTTATATAGGATCCCGGGAAATCATTTTCTTCCTTTACCTCGGGATACTTCATGTCATTTTCTTCGAAATAATACCAGAACACTCCGGACCTGAGCCTCATCCTGAAATTCAGAAAATGAGAAAGCACCTTTTCCTGAGCCTCTACCAGAGCCTCCGGATCCACGTCTTCCGTAAGGGTGGCAGAGATACGGTAGACATTGCTCATTCCTTCCGTAGCTATAACCGGAAAGAGCAGTGCCGTATTATCAAGTTTTTCCCATGCGGGCATTTTTTTCTTCTTCGGTGACATTTTTCCTTTTTAGCAAATAAAACTTTCCACAGACTATATGCGGGAAGCCGCGATAGGTTACATAACAACAAGGTTTATTATAACGCAACAGCCCTCGTTTTTTCAAGGTTAGCTACTGCTTCATTACGGCAGCCGCGAACCGCTGCACTAATAAGGATCTGCAAACACCTTCATTATTCTCTCTATTCGTTCATCCTGCCTGTGCCATACCGGCTGCAACGGCCAGGGCAGGTCTGTTACATAATCCCTGTCACAACGGTCCAGCTTCATCAGTTTTCTTTCAAATTCTTCCGGATCCTTATACTGCAGCTTTCCAAATTCCACTTTGATATAACCAGGTGCCTTACGGTCCTGATTACCACCCACAGCATCCCCCTCATCCATACTCTTCTCCACCCTTCTGAAGCTCACCCTTCCATACTCATTTGTTTCCTTAACAAATTCATACCGAACAGTTTTGTGATCTTCATCCGGCTCATCTAAAAGTATCACGCCGGTTTCCAGAAGATAAGCCCATATATCTTCCCTTATCTTTTCTGCCGGCACAGGATAAAGCAGTTCATCATGGATCTCCGCCGCGGACATGCCCAGATTAAAAAGATGACGGACCGCACCGCGCCCCGCCATATCAAATGTAAAATTATCAAGTGCCTTATTGAAAGCTTTATTTTTTGCTGAAGCTGAAGACATAATTCTCTTTATGCCCGCTT
>CACZNY010000114.1 GCA_902782655.1 uncultured Lachnospiraceae bacterium | reverse complement strand
GATCATTTCAGAGGGTTTGATGAATACTACCGCATACCCTATCCCGCCGAGAATGCGAGACACGGCAAATGGGTGAAGGGACCGGGCTTTGAGCTCTTTAAGACGATGAAGAGGAAGCTTGGAGATAAGAAGGTCATAGCGGAGGATCTGGGCTTCCTTACTCCCTCTGTGCTGCGGCTTGTGGAGCGCACGGGATATCCCGGTATGAAGGTGCTTCAGTTTGCCTTCCATCTGGGTGATGACTCTGCCTATCTTCCTCATAAGTATGATAAAAACTGCGTGGTATATACGGGAACCCATGACAACGATACGACGCTTTCCTGGTTCTCTGATCTATCGCCGCGCGACCACAAATATGCGTCAGTTTATCTGCATATCCCGAGGAATGAAAAGGACAGGGAGATCCCCTGGTATTTCATCAGAAGCGCTCTTTCCTCGGCTGCCGATACAGCTGTCATACCCATGCAGGATATACTGTCCCTGCCTCATAAGGCGAGAATGAACACTCCCTCGACCATAGGGGGCAACTGGCAGTGGAGAATGAAGGAGGGCGCATTCAGCAGCGTATTGAAGAAAAAGCTCAGGAGATATACGCTGATATACGGCAGGGTGCCCAGAAAAAAATAAAACCGGGCTCATTCAGCCGCTCGGGATATACCGGGCAGCCTGAGGCTCAGAAGATAACAGTGAAATATATGCGGCCGTCTCTGTAGTCGGCCGCTATTTTTCCGCCGAATTCCTCCACGAAGCCCTCGGCCATGGATAATCCTATGCCGTAGCCGGAGTTTTTGGCATCCTTTGCATTGTGCGAGGTATCCGCTCTGTAGAAGCGTTCAAAGAATTTCGTATAGTCGACATCCTTTCCCCTGGCATAGTCATTTGATACGACAAGCTTTGCCCCGCTGTTTTTGCGGGTATGGGTCAGGTCTACTTCTATCTTTCCTTTATCATCACAATATTTCTGCGCGTTATCCAGCAGGATATTGACTATCTCGGTCAGGCCGTCTTTTGTTCCCCTTACCCTGACTTTATCGGTTATCTCCGTCTTAAGCTCTTTTTCCTGATTGGAGATGATGACCTTATAGTTATCCACGGAGTCCTTTACGCACTCGGAGAAATCAATGTCCGAAAGATCCTCCTTATCCAGCTCGCCCATCTTGGCAAGGGTGATGAGATTGCCTACAAGCACCGTCAGACGGTCTACCTGATTGCTTATGCTCTTTGTCCATTCATTTGCGCCCACCGACATTTCAAGCACCTCGGTATCGGCTTTTATCACAGCCAGAGGCGTCTTGAGCTCATGGCCGGCGTTGGTGATGAAGGCCTTTTGATTCTCCATGTTGCGCATCAGAGGAGCTATGGCCTTTTTGGAAAGAAAGACGATGATGACTGCGAATATGATGAGGCACATCACTCCGAGAAGGAAGGAGCGGCGTATGATGGAGGTCGCATCGGCCACGTCCCTGGTGGAATCCATGACTACTACGATACGGCCCTTATCCTCGGTGCGGCGGTTTATAAAGGTGTAGACATGCATGCCGTCGGTGAAATGGCCGTGATGGATGGCATGAGTCAGGAGCTCAGTAGACTGCTCTATGGCCCTCTCCCTGTTTACCGACGCGATATGTTTTATATTGACTGAAGCTACCGACTTGTCCCTGTTGAAGGTCACGGAATAATAACGGATCATGTAGGGATTCTCTCCTGTAAGATCCAGCATGCTGCTTCGGCCCATGAAGTCCTTGAAGGATTTCTTTTCCGGGACGGCAGTCCCGGACGTATTCTCCTCCTCCGCGTCATCGACTATCCGCTCAACGCTTACCTGCTCATTGACATCGCCCAGCTCTCCGTCATTCTCAGCTATGTACCGAAGGATGCGGTATGATTCGGCATAGGTTGCTCCGTAATTGTAGATATTGAGCACCACGAGAAGGACTATCATCACTATGGTGATAGAAAGAGTCGTGATAGCTATGAATCTGAACTGAAGCTTCTTAAACATCCTTTACTCCTGAATCTTTTATCAGGGAAACGCCGGTCAGACCAGCATTTCCCTAGTGCCCTGCGGGGAAGCCGGTGGTGTAATCCCTTAAGGTAAAGGCTTCGCCCTTATTGCCTTCTATGCCGATATCGGCATTTATGCTCATAAGCTTCTGCCTGAGGTAGGATATATAAATATATACGGCATCCTCGGGCTCGCCCTCGATCTCTTCCTTCTGCCATACATGGGCGAAGATCGCGTCAGTAGTAAGCTCCTTTCCGGCGTTGAGCATCAGGTACTCCATGAGCTTGGTCTCCTTATGGGAGAGCCGGATGGAGTTTTTGGCCGAGAGCTCCTGCTCGGATATTAAAAGCCTTACGGAGCCGAGTGTCAGATCCGTAGGCGTATATGAGGCCTTGCGCCTCTCGAGGGAGCGGACCCTCGCTAAGAGTTCCTTCATGGCGAAGGGCTTCGTCAGGTAGTCATCGGCTCCCGCATCAAGTCCCTCCACCCTGTCATCAACCTCCGACTTTGCGGTGAGAAGTATCACCGGAGTCACGTCTCCGGCTGCCCTTATCTCCTTAAGTGCCGTAATGCCGTCCTTTACCGGCATCATGATGTCGAATATCATGCAGTCATAGCTGCCGGAGGCCGCAAGCTCCACGGCCTTTTCCCCGTCGTAGACGGAGTCGACATCATACTTTTGTATCTTCAGAACCTGTGATACGGCTCTGTTCAGTTCTACAGTATCCTCAGCAAGCAATATTTTCATTACAATGTTCCCTTATTTTTTCGTTAATCTGCGGCACAGCCCCGTAAGTCTCCTGTCAGCCCTGCCGTATCAGATCTCTTATGGTCTGCATGGAGACATCGCAGGAAGCCAGCTCATCAGCTACGCGCTTTAATTCACTGACTATCATTTTTTCGTTTCCGATCTGCTGCTTGTATTTGAGCTCGTGCTCCAGCGCTGCCCAGGAGTCCATGGCTATGGTGCGAAGCTGGAGCTCCGCATAATAATGTCCGGGATTGTCTCCATAGACATCCTCAAAGGGCACCGTCGTCTGCAGTATCATATGGTATGAGCGGTAGCCGTTGGGCTTGGAATTCCTGATGTAGTCCTTTTCCCTTATCACCCTGCAGGAGGGAAGAGTCTTAAGGAAGCTCACTATAGTGTAGATATCATCTACATAGCCCGTCACTATGCGGATGCCGATGGCATCGTGGATCTCGCCGAGAGCGGAAACGGCGGTCTCGGGAAGCCCCTTCCTCCGGCATTTTTCCCGCATGGAGGGGTCAGACTTGATCCGGTAGATAAGGTGCTCGTATACGGTGTTTCCCGTGCTCTTCTCAGAGTCCTCATTGAAGCGCCGGATCGGCTCCACTATGTCCTCCATCACCTGCGGCAGTATGTCGTTGTATTTTCCGTATATACTTTCCATTTATACCCGCGACCGGGATCAGCTTCCGGTCGAAATGCCTTTCCGAAGTATATGAAAGATAATAGCATTGCGGTTTTATTTCTTCAATACAGTTCACCGAAAGTTCACCGGTCCGCGGATCATGCAGAGGCTTTCCGGCGTGTGCTGTCGGCACGTACGGTGCAGCCGGAAAATGCGAATTGAAATAAAAAGCGGGGTATTGTAAAATGAAATAGCTAAGAGACGGATCTCAATACTATACAGGAGGTAACAGGATATGCTTAAGGAAAGATTAAAGAAAATACTGATCACGACGATATGCAGCATCATGGCTGTCGGAATGCTCACAACACCGGCACTTGCGGCAGATGAGGCGGATAAGAAGGACGATAAGAAAAAGGATGAGATCGACTACACGCTCGATAAGGAGGTGCAGGACTGGCTTAACGAAGGCAACAGCATACCGGGGGATGCAAAGTTTGCAACCCTGAAGTGCACCAGCCATATGTGGGAGATAGACAGCAATGATATAAGCGACGGCAAGGTCGTACTCACCGGAAATAATGAGACAAGGGAGCTGGCAGGCATAGCCCTCCGTGACTGGCTCAAGACCCAGTACTTCTACGGGGACAAGCTGGGACAGGATGACAACAGGATCACCTTCAAGAGACCAAAGAAGGATAACCCGTTCTGATGGATCACGGACAGACCCCCGGTATCTCCGGGGGTCTTAAAATAAAGGCTGCTGATGCTGGATAAAGAGGTATTCCGGAAAGTATACGGGATGTTTGAAGAAGCAGATCCCCTGCCATATGACTGCGGGAAGGACTGCGGAGCCGTCTGCTGCAGGAATGATTCCTTTGATGACGGCACGGATCCCTATATATACCTGCTCCCCGGAGAGAAGGAATATCTGGAGGATGCGGGAGCGGATATCGAGATCTCAAGGGACAGCAGCAGAGCGCATGATCTGCCGGAATCCTATGGCGAATACGTATATCTGGCAGCCTG